>JAZDLZ010000873.1:0-2527 GCA_043801535.1 Pseudomonadota bacterium | reverse complement strand
AGCTCTGCCCATCCTGATCGACGTGAGCCGACTCAAGACCGGCGACGTGGTGGTGATCGACACCAGGCGCGGCGAGATCCGCAGCAGTGGCAGTAGCAGTAGCAACGGCGGCAACGGCGGCAGTGGCGGAGAGGTGCTTGCCAAGTTCGGCATCTCGCCCAACACGCTGCCCGACGAGTACCGGGCGGGCGGCCGGATTCCGCTCATTATTGGACGCTCGCTCACGGAACGGGCACGCCAGGCTCTCGGCCTTGGACCTGCTACGGTGTTTGCCAAGACAGTGAATCCCGAGCCAAAGGTAGGCCAAACCTACACCTTGGCGCAGAAGATCGTGGGCAAGGCTTGCGGTCTTCCAGGCGTCCTCGCCCGGACTGCTTGCGAGCCACGAATGACGACGGTAGGGTCGCAGGACACCACTGGCCCAATGACCGCCGACGAGCTGAAGGAGTTGGCTTGTCTCAAGTTCCAGGCGCCGCTCTTCATGCAGTCGTTCTGCCACACTGCTGCCTATCCCAAGGCAGCCGACGTGAAGATGCACAAGGCGCTGCCCAGGTTCGTTACCGACCGAGGGGGCGTGGCCTTGAAGCCTGGCGACGGGGTCATCCATAGCTGGCTGAATCGACTCATCCTACCCGACACCGTCGGGACGGGAGGCGACTCTCACACCCGATTCCCGATGGGAATCTCGTTTCCGGCGGGGTCGGGATTGGTGGCGTTCGCCGGAGCGCTCGGATTCATGCCGCTCGACATGCCGGAGAGCGTCTTGGTCCGCTTCAAGGGCAAGCTACGTTCTGGCATTACCCTCCGCGACGTCGTCAACGCCATTCCTTATTGGGCGATTCAGCGCGGCCTGCTCACCGTGCCCAAGAAGAACAAGAAGAACGTGTTCAATGGCCGCATTCTCGAAATGGCAGGCCTGGAGGATCTCTCGGTCGAGCAGGCTTTCGAGCTCACCGACGCCTCTGCCGAGCGTAGCGCTGCTGCCGCCGTCATTCAGCTATCCGAGGACAGCGTTGCCGCCTACCTGCGTTCGAACATCGCCCTCATGCGCAAGATGATCGACGACTGTTACCAGGCCGCCGAGACTCTGCAGGCTCGTATTGCCGCTGCCGAGGCGTGGCTTGCGAACCCCCGGCTGCTCACCGCCGACCGGGGTGCCGAATACGCTGCCGTCTTGGAGATCGATCTCGACGAGCTGCGCGAGCCGATCGTTGCCTGCCCGAACGATCCGGATGACGTCAAGCTCTTGTCGATGGCAGCCAACACCAAGATCGACGACGTGTTCATCGGTTCCTGTATGACGAACATCGGTCACTTCCGCGCGGCCGCCGAGATCTGGCGTGGCCAGAAGTTCAATCCCTCGCTTCGCACCTGGATCTGTCCGCCGACGAGAATGGATCAGCAGCAGCTACGCGACGAGGCTCTTTTCCCGACCTTCGTCGACGTCGGAGCGCGCATCGAGATTGCTGGCTGCTCGCTGTGCATGGGCAACCAGGCTCGGGTTCCGGCGGGCGCAACGGTGTTCTCCACTTCGACGCGCAACTTCGACAACCGGATGGGCGACGGTGCCAAGGTGTTTCTCGGCTCTGGCGAGTTGGCAGCGGTGATCGCCGTGCTCGGACGGATTCCGACGGTGGAGGAGTACTTCGCCATGTACGCCGAGAGGATCGAGCCGCGCAAGGCCCAGATCTATCGTTACCTCCAGTTCGATCGGCTAGAGCACTGATCGGTGCTCTAGAGGGCTACGGCAACTAGCCAGAGGACGTGCCGATGAAGATACGATCGATAGAAGTGTTTGCGGCGGACATCGCGCTGGGCGAGCCGTTCCGTATCGCGATCATGGAGATCACCAGCGCCCGGAGCGTGTTCGTTCGCGTTCACACCGACCAAGGAGTGTACGGAACCGGCGAGGCGAATCCTACCTGGGCGATAACTGGTGAGACCCGGGAAACCAATCTGGCTGCGGCTACCGACCTGGCAAGCCTCTTGCTCGGTCGCGATCCCTTGAACCTCGAGGAGAGGAACGGCGATCTCGGCCGCTACCTGACGCACAACAGCACACTGCGCAGCGCCTTTGACATGGCGCTCTACGATATCGCTGGCAAAGCCTTTGGCCAGCCGCTCTACTCATTGCTCGGTGGCGGGCGGCGGCTCTTCTTTTCGGATCGGACAATCGGCATTGACGAGCCCGAACGGATGGCTGCCAAGGCGCTGGAGTATCGCGCCCAAGGCTACAAGACGATCAAGCTCAAGCTCGGCACTGGCTTTCGTGCGGACGTTGCGCGGGTCGAGGCGGTCAGACGTGCCGTCGGCAACGACGCTCCGATCCGAGTCGATGCCAATCAAGGATGGGACTACAAGACTGCCGCCAGCACTCTCAAGGCAATCGAGCCCCTCGAGGTCGAGTACTGCGAGCAGCCGGTTCCGCGCTGGGATTGGGATGGAATGAGGCGCCTGCGCGAAGCGACCAGCATCGCCATCATGGCCGACGAAGCGATGTTCGATCATCACGATGCCTACCGCCTGG
>JAZDLZ010000863.1:0-3009 GCA_043801535.1 Pseudomonadota bacterium | reverse complement strand
GGAGCTCGCGGGCGTCCTTGAGCTGCTGGGGAGGCAGGCTGGCCAGCACTCCGTCGGCGTGCTCGGCGAGAACGCCGGTAATTCGTCCCATCGCCTCGTAGGCCTGCCGCCGGATGAGCCGGTGATCGCGATCACGGCGCTCCCACAGCATTTGACCGGCGAATTGCAGCAGCGGCAAACAAGCTGGCTCACCCTGCACCGAGCGAATCATCTCCTCGACCAGCTCGCCGTCCTCGTATTTGTACCCCATTGTCTCGATCGGTCTCACCAGGATGTCCCGCAGTGCCTCTGGCCCGGGCCTCCGCAGCACCGTGATCTGGCGCAGAGCGGCCTCGAGCTCACCGCTTTCCGCCAACCGACCGAGAAAATCGTCGCGCACGGTGATCACGACTCGCACAGATCCGCGGACGTCGTCGGCAGCGCCACAGACCGCCTGCAGAAACCGCGACCGCACCTGTTCGTCGGCGACGAGGGTGTACGCCTCTTCGATCTGGTCGACGAGCAGCAAGACCTTGCTGTTCTGCTGCTCGGCAAGCTCTTCCAGTACGACATTGAGCATGCGTGGCGAATCGTAGAGCCGCAACGCCAGATCGCAGGCGAGGCGATGCTCTGCCTCCCCGGGCATCATGGCTCCCGGCCGCTCTGCCAAGAGGTGCTGGAGCTGCGATACCGCCTCACTGGAGCTGAACGACTTCACTCGCCGGGTGCTCTCGCCTCCCTCTAGCCGGCCTGCCAGCGCCGCGAACGGATCGTTCCCCGGCCGCACCGTCAGTACCACCCACGATCCTTGCTCGCGCATACGCGGCACGACCCCCGCCTGAGCAAACGAGCTCTTCCCCGATCCAGACGGGCCGACGACGGCCAGGACTGGCTGCTCGCGCAGCCTCTCCAAAAACCCCGCGATCTCGGCGTCTCGGCCGTAGAACAAGTCGGAGTGGAGCTCACTGAACGAGAACAGACCACGGAACGGGCTGTCTTCGGCTAGCAGCCGTGGCCGGCCACCCTGGGCGAGTGCCTCCTCGAGGCGCTTGACAACCGTCAACGCCGACGGACGGCTCGCCGGATCCTTTTCCAGGCAACTGGCAATCAGGCTCACCAGGTCTGACGGCACGTCGGCGCTTGCCGGGGGAACAGGCACAGGCTCGGCAGCGATGACCTGCTGCCGCAAGGGCGCCCCGAACAGGCCGTGATAGGGATGCCTGCCGAGGAGGAGCTCGGCCAGGATCAACCCGAGCGCCCACACATCGGCAGCCTCGCCGCCTGCCATGCCATGCCAGCTCTCGGGTGCCAGATAGCGGGCAGTGCCGCACAACATGCTCTGGGTGTCGCCACCTTGCTCGGCCTCGGCCTCGGCTTCGGCTTCGGCTTCGGCTTCGGTCTCGACCCTGGCCTCCGGCTCGCCGGCTGCATCGCCGGCCGAATTGTCGCCGACCACCTTGGCCAACCCCAAGTCGAGGACCCGCACTCCCCCATCCCTGGCGAGGAGCACGTTCTCCGGCTTCAAGTCACGATGCAACACCTTGTGACGGTGAGCCTCGGCCAGCGCCTGTGCAATCGCCAGGCCGATACGCATTGCTTCCCTGACGCCTGGCCGCTCCTCGAGCAGGCGCTGGCGTAGATTCTGACCCTCCAAAAACTCGAGCGCCAGATATGGCCGGCCATGATGCTCGCCAACACGAAACACCGTCACGATGTGCGGGTGGCTGAAGCTAGCGGTCAGCTGCGCCTCGCGCATGAAACGAGCCACCGCGTTCCCGCCTCCCAGCGTCTGCGGCCGAATCAGCTTCAGTGCTACCTTGCGCCCCAGCTTGGTATCCCGCGCAAGGTACACCTCGCCCATCCCGCCCCGGCCGGCAAGCCGCACTACCCGGAACTCGTCCACCATCGTACCTTCCGCCAGCATCACCTCTGGCTCTGGCTCTGGCTTTGGCTCTTGCTCGGAATTCCGGTCCGGGATCAATGGGTACTCCTCGACGCGACAGCACATCGGTGAATAGCTGGCGGCATGGCCAGCGCTGGCATTCCTGCCCGCCAGACCACTGGTACGTTGTTCCAGACGTCGACGAGAAGCTCGCAATAGTCTCGATAGAGCGCAGCGAGATCGATTGCTCGGAAGTCGCCCACTTCGGTGGCCACGTACAGACGGCGAGACTCGTTGTCGACGAGAAGATGAGCTACCGGACCGTGCAGCTTGAAGTGGCGCAACCGTTTGCCGGTCTGGAGGTGCCAGATTCCGACGTTGCCGACGTTGTCGCCTACAATCAACGTCTGTCGTGGACCTTCGCTGATCCGCTCCACAGTCAAGGGCAGGGTTTCCTCGAAGCTGAAGCCGGGCTTGACTACGCTGGGATCGATTGGCAAGAGCACGATGTCACCAGCATCATAGCCGACAACCAGCATCCGACCGCCATCGATGAGTCCAATTGCACTGGCGCCTTGCTCGACGCTCACTCTGGCTAGCTCGTTGCCGTTCTCGTCGAAAATCAGCGCCCGTTCGTTGGTGGCAACGAGAATGCGCCCCGCCTGGAAGGCAACCGCGCTCGCCTTGCCTGCCAACTCACGCACAGCCAAACCGTCCTGGCCAGCACCACGATTAACGCTGGCGGCCATGCCAACTAGTGCAGATCCCTCGAACAGAAGAGCTCGCCCGCCAGTCAGCACCAAACAGCCGTGTCTGGTTGCGGCAAGCTGCGCCATCGTGGGAACATCCTTGGCGGACTTGGCCGTGCTGCTCGCGCTCTGAGCCGGCGCCACCGTCGAGCCGGCCACACTGCCTAATGGTACGCTGGCGAGCAGCCGGTCGGCAGCCATACTCCAGAGCTGGAGCTCGTCGTCATAGGTCAGAAGGCACAACAAGTCACTATTCTGGCTGCGAGAGTCCATACTCTCCGCGCTTGCCTCGCTGCCAGCGGTCTGCACGGCAATCCTGGCCTGCGCTGCAACTGCCTTGCGCCAGGCCACAAGACCACCGGACGTCGCATCCTCGATGGGGATGGGGGGGCGGCGAGG
>JAZDLZ010000862.1:0-3552 GCA_043801535.1 Pseudomonadota bacterium | reverse complement strand
ATTGAACAAGGAACTAGGAGCAGAGGACCAAAGACCGAGAACGGCCTGCGCTCCCTCGGGTGCCTTGTCATGTCCATCCGACCGAGACACGTCCACGTCGGGTATCGCTGACGCTCTGGTTTCGCCGCCATCGACGGGGGGACCAACGAGCAACGATCACACCCTTCAGATAGGCGCCGCACGCCCCGCAGTAGAGGCCGCAGTACGCTACCAAGTCCCACTTCCTTCATGGGGATACCTCCTCCCCGTTGGTGGAGCAATGGGGCGTGGTCGTGGGACAGAAATCGAGAGAACAAGCGCTCTCACCTTCCCCTGGGATCGCGAAGGCTCGCGAGCTTCCTTGCCTTCAATAGGGAGCATATCCTTTCTTCAGTCCAGTGACACGCTTGGCGATCGCCTTGCGGATCGTCTCTTGGCTTGGCGACGGCGCCTTTCGCAGCCGCGTCCTTTTCCGAATCGAAGCTTCTCGACAGTTGCTCTTCCTGGAGTCTGGCAGGTCAAGCGTGGCAGAGTCTGTTGCTCATCGACGCGTGCCTGACATGGAGGATAGAATCAAGCGCCTCGTCTGCGTCATTGCAGCGTCGGCGAGGAATTGGCAGGATGTCAGCCATCGATGCGCCGGTTTGGGATGATGGCTGTCGCAGTCGACGACGAAGGGACCGCAGAGAACCGTGCCACGTGTACCCTCTATTCGTCGATTGTGGTTGGTCGCAACTCGCCACCAGTACGGGTGAATCTGTCGGTTGTGGCTGGCACGGGACGAGCGAGCTCTGATGCGGCACGATAACTTTTACATGCTCGAGAGCATCGCCGCGTCGCACGGCGGTGAGCTTCTCTCGGATGTCACCAGGCTGAAAGTCGATTCCGTTCTTCGGTGGCGGTGCGGCAACGGGCACGTCTGGGAATCGCAGGGAAGGGCAGTTCGCAACGGAGCCTGGTGTCCAATCTGTGCTGGCCGTCGCGTATCGATCGAGCATCTGCGCGCGATTGCCAAGGAGCGCGGCGGCGAGTGTCTCTCGCCGGCCTACCGCGGCTTGGGCGTCAAACTGCGTTGGCGGTGCGCCAAAGGTCACGAGTGGGACACGACGCCCAACACCATCAAGAAGGGTTCCTGGTGCCCGACCTGCCGGAGGCGCATCGGCAGCATCGAGAAGATGCGGCGCATCGCCGAGGAGCGGGGCGGCAAGTGTCTTTCGGACACGTATCGCAACGGACGGACAGCCCTGCGTTGGCAGTGCGCGCACGGGCACAGGTGGTCGGCCAAGCCGAAAGACGTAGATAATCATGGCACCTGGTGCCCAAGGTGTGCAGGCAGCCTTGCCAAGGGCACCATAGAGGAGATGCAGGAGTTGGCTCGGGCTCGTGGCGGGGAGTGCCTGTCCGACGTCTATGTCAACTGCTCGACCAGGCTCCGCTGGCGTTGTGCCCACGGTCACGAATGGGACGCGAATCCGTCAGAGATCAAGGCGAAGCATTCATGGTGCCCAAGGTGTGCAGGCAGGGCCAAGTACACCATAGAGGAGATGCAGGAGCTGGCTCGATCTCGCGGCGGGGAGTGCCTTTCGGACGTCTATGTCGACAGCAAGACCAAGCTTCACTGGCGTTGTGCCTTTGGTCACGAATGGGACGCGAATCCGTCAGACATCAAGGCGAAGCATTCATGGTGCCCAAGGTGCGCAGGCAAGGCCAAGCACACCATCGAGGAGATGCAGGAGTTGGCTCGGACTCGTGGCGGCGAATGCCTGTCCGACGTCTATGTTGACAATGCGACCAAGCTTCGCTGGCGGTGTGCCCGTGGTCACGAATGGGACGCGATACCGTGGTCCATCAAGACGAGGCATTCATGGTGCCCAAGGTGTGCAGGCATGGCCAAGGGCACCATCGAGGAGATGCAGGAGTTGGCTCGGGCTCGTGGCGGGGAGTGCCTGTCCGACGTCTATGTCAACAGCAAGACCAATCTTCACTGGCGTTGTACCTTTGGTCACGAATGGGACGCGAATCCGTCACACATCAAGAAGCATTCATGGTGCCCAAGGTGCGCAGGCAAAGCCAAGCACACCATCGAGGAGATGCAGGAGTTGGCTCGGACTCGTGGCGGCGAATGCCTGTCCGACGTCTATGTCAACAACAGGACCAACCTCCGTTGGCGTTGCTCTTTTGGCCACGAGTGGGAGAGCTGCAACGTTGTCAACAAGGGCTACTGGTGCCCGGTCTGTGCGGCTGAAAGGCGATGCCGAGCACTCCGGCACCACCGGCGAGGCCCGGCAAAGTGACGCCCACGCGCGACGAACTTCCTGGGTCGTGCCGACGAAGAGGTACCGGCGTAGGAACGGTGGTGGACGAAGAGAAGGATTCGTCCAGATTCGCCGCTGCGGCGGAGGCACGGCTGGGTTACGGGGATGCCTGGCAACGCCCCAGGCCAGACGTTCGCCAATCCCGTCCTGTCCGCAGCTCGTGCGCGACGACGGCGTCGATTCCCATGCAGGCGATGCCCGTGATCGGCAGCTCGGAGAGCGCCCAGTAGAGGATCGCGGCACGCAACACTGGCTCGCGTGTGGAAGATCCGCGTCATGCTGGAGTGCTGGTTGAACAGGATCTCGATCAGGTCGATCATCGACTGCGTATCCTTGGCCGGGCTGAACAACCAAGTGACCTGATTTGCAGTCGCGCTGGAACCGGTCGAACCAGTTCACGTACATCATCATCTGGCCGAGGTCCTGGTGTGTGAGCTTGCCGAGCTCCAGAAGGAAGTCCTCGAGGCGGTCGATGATGGCCTGCTCCAGATCGCGCTCGAGCCAGGTGTGGCGCTCGGGCAGGTCCAAGAACTCGAGGACGAAGGGATCCTTGATGACGTCGCGCGGGACAACCACCTCGTGGCCCTTCTCGGCGAGTGCGAGGACCTTGTCCTTGTCGCGGCTCTTGGCGAGACGCTCGAAGAGGAGCGAGGCTACCTGGCGCTCGAGCTCGCGGCTGACCCATCCCTCGCGGGCAGCTTCGATCTCGTAGAAGGCGCGGGCGGTGGGGTTCTCCACGCGCATCAGGACGAGGTAGTGGGTCCAACCGAGGTGGGGCGGGAAGATAGCGCTCTCGATGGTGGCCGATTTGGACAGCAAGTGCTGTCCGAATCTCCGGGACGCTCGATTTGGACACAGGCGCTGTCCATTTCTCGGCGGTGCTCGGATCGGAGAGCAGCGCGGAGCCCTTGGGGAAGGTGAGGTAGAATAGGCGTACGCGGCGCAGGGTACGGGCCGACCAAGGGGGGGAGCGCTGCTTCGAGCTCGCTAGGATTCGGGTAGGTGATTCGCGCCGCCACCTCCCACCGACCGGCAAGGGCAATCGCCGGCACGGCGAGCAGGTTGACGACGTACCCGCAGATCGCGATCCCCCAGTACTGCCTGGTCCGATCCGCGAGAGGGTGTGAACAAAAGCCGTTGGTTGTGCTGTTCCCTGTGCCTAGTCCCTAGTTCCTTGTTCCATTCCTCTTTCGAGGTGCTATTCTCGCCGCAGCAATCGGCGGCGCGACGGTGACATGGCACTCCAATGAATGGCCGA
>JAZDLZ010000831.1:0-3043 GCA_043801535.1 Pseudomonadota bacterium | reverse complement strand
AGGACGTAGTAGCTGGCAGCGTCGAGACTCTTGGCAAAGAGATACAGGATGGTGCTCTTGCTGCAGCCGCTTTCGGCGATAATCGTGGCGATGGTGTCGCGCTGTAGCGCGAAGTGCAGCTGGCTGAGTGCGTGCTCGAGGGAGCGGGTCGAGAGTAGCGTTGCGTCGGTGACGGCTTTGGGAAAGGGCAGTTTGTTGAGACCGAAGTGCACCTCGAGAGTCGTCATTTGGATCCTCCTCTAGTGAGCAGGCGCCCTCCCTGGCGATAGATCAGCCAGGCATGATGGACGCAGGCAGTGAGCTCGTCGAGAGTCGTGAACTCACGGGTAGAGAGAATCTCCGTCACGATGGTTGTCTTGATCATGTTGTGGAATCGCTCGATGGCTCCGTTTCCGTCGGAAAAGCGGGGTTGGGAATGCACTGGCTTGATGTTGATGGTCATGGCTTCTTTCCTCCTTTGGCTTCGGTGCGTTTGCGCACCAGGGTGCGTTGCAGTTCGTCGAGATAGACGTGAATGTGCAGACCGGTGCCGAGGCGGCGCCGAGCGCTCTCGAGAGTCGAGCGCGCCAGAGCAGGGTCGACGGGTTGCAGTTTGCGGAAGCAGGCGGACACGGCGCGATGATCCTTCGGCGACAAGGTGGTCCCTCTGCAGGTCTCGAGGAGTGTGAAGAGATCGCGCAGGGGGAGCTCCGCGTTGGCTGGACCTTGTCAGAGGTCAATAGCGGCGAGCTCGTTCCTGGAGTGCTCTTCGAAGTCGCGGCGCAGCAGGGCAAGGTAGTCGGTGTCATTCTTGGGGTCGTTGGTTTCCTTGAGCGAAGGCGGGATTTCGCCAGGCTTTTGTGGCAAGGCGCGTTGCACGATCTTTCTGTTGAACTCGACGAGGACGTAGGCGGGGTCAAAAGGGTCATAGAGGGTGTAGACGTGGCGACCGCGCAACGCAGGGTCGACGACATAGCGCGTGCCCTGAACCTGGACGGTGGACCACTTCTTGTGCACCTTTGAGCGCTGGCGCAGGCGCAAAAGCTCTTCGATTCGACTCAAATCGGGCGCAGGACGAATGGGCGGGGCATGCTTTGCAAAGCGCTCCGCGGGAGCCTCGCCTGTCTCGGAGTGAATATCCTTGTGGTAGCGCTCGGCCAGCCAGGCCTTGAAGTAGGCGTTGAGCTCGTCGAGAGTCAAGAGCTCGTCGCGATTTTTGACCTCCGATTCGAATTGTTCCTTGACCGTGCGGTTGAATCGCTCGCAGACTCCCCGACCCTCGGACACGTAGGGCTTGGAGTGGACGATTTTGATGTTGAGGTCCTCGTTGTCGCACCCAGCATGGAATCGCGCCGACTGAAAGCTGGGCCCGTTGTCGACATAGAGCAGATCGAATAGCCCGAAGACCAGGAGCAGGCATCGGAAGCCGAAGCGTAGGGCTGCAAAGTCCTCATGCAGGTAGTAGCGACCCTCGGGGACGTAGCGACTGAAATGGTCGATGAAGATCAAGAGCAGCGCCTTGCGTGCCTTGTCTTCGTCGCCGACCCGCACGTAGGGACCGTGATGGAAATCGGCGATCATCAGCTCGAGAGGGGTATCGGTCTTGATCTTGCGGTAGGTCGTGGTGCCGAGACCGCCGAGCCGTCGTCGTGACAAACCCATGCGCTCGAGGTGGCGGTCGAGTGTCGAGAGGCAGATGGCACCCTCGGCTACGACATTGCTCCGTTCGAGGATGTCGATGATGGACTTGGTGGCGCGGTCCGGGTTTGCCCGTCGCAGGGCGGCTGCCTCCTCCAACACATTGGAGTCGAATGCCCGAATCTGGCCGCGGTCCGATCGCTCCTTTCGCCTGAGACCGGCGAAGCCATCTTCGCGATATGCTTTGAGCCAGCGCCACAGCGTTCGCTTGCGGTCACCGTCGCCGTCGGGTTTCTTTCTCTTTTCGGCGTTCACTGCCTCGGCGATGGCGCGAGTCACACCTTTCTCGCGGATTTCCGTCGCGTCGATGATGATCGCGTAGCGCTGCGCCGCGATTTCGAGAGAATGGTCGTCGTCGTCGATCATTCCTCCAAGCTAGAGAGTCACGCCCACCAGACCAACGCGCAACGGCGGGGATGGTTTTGTCAAAAAAAATACAGCGCCCAGACGCTCCAGTTGATCCGCCAGGATACGGGACAGGCCGCTGCGCAGAGACCTTAGGCGTACACCACGGTCGGCGAGCAGGTTGGCAAACTGGTCAAGGAGGTGCAACACAGCAGCCGCACACGGCATGCTCGCAACGGCTAGGCCGCCAGGAAGCCCGTGAGGCTCCAGGCGCGTACACGCCCGCATCAGCTCCGGGGGCTCGGCAAGCCGCGCGATCCATCGAATCCACCGCCGGACGGTGTCCCGTGAGCAACGATGCGATGTCAGCGTCCTGCCACCACCCACCACCATGATCACCGCCGAGGCCAAGAGATCCAGCGCAAACACCCGATGGGGATACGAATCGTCTTCGTACACCGTAAAGCTGTCATGAGGGCAGTCCGGGCAAGAACAGCAAGCTCGTCGACGAGCCACGCCCGGCACGAACTCCACGCTATCGCGTTTGCGACAGACCCCAACCATCCGTTTGCCGTTCCACCAAGTCGGACCCCCGCAGTCCGGACAGCGTGGTGGTCGTTCTAGGTACTTGCCATGTGGAAGACTGCACGGTACAGAGGTCATGGTGGTTGTTGCTCCGCTCCCCGACAGAGTCGGCTCAAGACAGGCGTCGGGGAGCGGAACCACCCTACAACGGGCTGCGCCCGATCCAAAAGGATCCAAAGGGGAAGTAGAAGGGGAAGGAAAAGGAGCCTAAAAGGCAGGTACTGACAAATAATCCGAGTATTTCACTGACAAATAGCGTGAGTCTGAACAGGGGAGCCGCTACTGGCGACGGCTCGTCTACCAGGGCTCATTCGTCGGCAAGGGCTCTCGCCACCAGCCGAACCACGCCGCGGAGCTCATGGGATCGAAGGACGTCTTGAAGATTCGGACATGGTAGCGCTCCGCGAACACCTTTCCCTGTGCTGTCACCGCCGCC
>JAZDLZ010000779.1:0-4871 GCA_043801535.1 Pseudomonadota bacterium | reverse complement strand
CCGGGCGACCACCAGCTTGCTGCGGCGCCGCGACTCGCTCCGCGCGGCGGAGCCGCGCTGCGCTCGTGAGAGCTATAGCGCCGTTTCACAGCGCTACATAGCGCGTAGCATCCCCTCGGCGGACCAATAGCAGCACTGATGGTCTTTCGGTCGTCTTGCCGGTCGTTTTGCCGTTGGCCTGGGCCAGGGCCTTTTCGACGTCGCCCGGATCTGCCACTGGCTTGCGGTTGACCTCCTGGATGACGTCGCCAGGATGCAAGCCAGCTTCGGCGGCAGGGCTGCCCGGCGCTACGCCGGTCACCACTGCTCCGGTTGCACCGGACGGCAGGCCAAGACGGCGCGCCAGAGCTGGATTGAGGGCTTCGAGCTCGAGCCCAAGAGCTTGCGGCTTCGACTTCGATCCCGAAGAGGAGGAAGCCAGGCCACCGTCGTCGGGCAGCTCGCCGAGCGTCACCTCGACGTCTCTGCGGGCGCTGTCACGCTGCACGGTCAAGCGAACCTTGGTGCCCGGAGCGGTCTGGGAAATCCGCATGCGGAAGCCAGTGCTGGAGGCAACCTCCTCGCCGTTGATGGCAACGACGATATCGCCGCGCTTGATGCCAGCCTTGTCGGCGGGAGTACCTGCCATTACGTCGCCAATCAAGGCGCCTTTCGTCGAGCTCAGGCTCAGGGCTTTCCCCATTGCTTGGGTGATTTCCTGGATCCCGACACCAAGATAGCCGCGGACCACCTTGCCGTGATCGCGGAGCTGGTCCATTACGGACTTGGCAAGATGAGCGGGGATGGTGAAGCCAATGCCTTGGTTGCCTTGAGCACGCGAGAGGATCGCGGTGTTGATTCCAATCAGCTCGCCACGGTGGTTGATCAGGGCGCCGCCCGAATTGCCGGGATTGATCGCCGCATCGGTTTGAATGAAGTCCTCGTAATCGACAATGCCGATCGATCCCCTGCCAATGGCGCTGATGATTCCGAGAGTTACCGTCTGGTCGAGCCCAAACGGATTGCCAATGGCCAGAGCGAACTCGCCGACCCGGACTCGGGTGGAGTCACCGAGTGGAAGAACCGGGAGATTATTGGCCTCGATCTTGAGAAGCGCCAGATCGGTCTTTTCGTCGGTTCCGACAACCTTGGCCTTGAAGCTCCGTTCGTCGGCCAATGACACGGTGACTTCGTCGGCGTCCTGGATGACATGGTTGTTGGTGAGAATGTAGCCGTCCGCCGTCACGACTACGCCAGAGCCCAACCCCTTTTCCCGGCGTTCCTGCTGATTACCCGGGCCCTGTCCCCCACCAGAATCACGGCCAAAACCACGAAAGAACGGAGCGAAGAACGGATCGCCCTGCCATTCGAACACCGACGTCTTGACGACGCGAGTGCTCGAGATGTTCACGACTGCCGGCTTGGCGCGATCGACGACGGGCGCGAATCCCTCGGAAAGCGAGACCACGCCGTCGAGGCGCTGGACACTCTGCGGCGGCGGAGTAGCACGCTCGGGAGTGGCTGGGAGAGATTGACTTCCGACGCAGCTGAGCAGGACGACAAACCCGATAGCTGCTGCCGGACGGACGAGTTTTGACAGGCTCTTCATGGAGACTCCTTTTGACCTGAGTTTCCGTGCTGTTCAAGTCTGATTCGAGTGATCTGAATTCGTAACGATCAATGACCCCAGTTCATTCCCGGAAGTTGGCTAACTCCCAAACTTTCTGGATCTGGATCTGGATCCGCAGTCGTTTTCGCAGGCCCGCGGCCAGAAGCAGTGCGGCGGCCAGCAGCAGGGTACCGCCATGCTGGGCACGCCTGCCAACCATTCGACACCCGCAGCCGTACAGGTTGATGCTCAACTCATCGGCGTTCCCCACCTTGGATCCTTCCGGACTGTCGAGCGTGGGCTTTGCGTCGGTGACGGCCGAGCCTGTCACGCCCGCGACGTACGCATTCCCGGCGGTGTCCACGGCGATTCCGTAACGAGAGTATGCGCCCTCCTCGCTCCTTGCCATCCGGGCGGCTCATCGCCGATACTTTGTTCAAGTTATACCGCGACGGCTCCTTAGTCCGAGACCATCAGTTGATAGCCGAGAGCCGAGAGTTTTCGGAACAAGAAAGCGTTGCCACGCCAGCATGGCGCTGGATACTCCCGTGCATTCCGGCGCCGTCGACTGTCAACTGTGGGCTTCCGGCTCAGTAGCTGGCGATTGCCGGATGGACGCTCGCAGATTACAGTTTGAGGCCGATCTTGCGCAGGAATGCCTTGCGCTCGGCAATCTCCTGAGGTCCCTCGACTCCGAGCGGCGTTCCACCGTCCACCACCCCCACGACCCCGCGACCCTGACTGGTCTCGGCGACGAGCACCTCCACTGGGTTGGCGGTCGCACAGAAGATACGGCACACCTCGGGAACCTCGCGAATGGCTCGGAGAGCGTGAATCGGGAAAAGGTTGCCGAGCATCACCAGGAAGGTGTGCCCGGCTCCGATTCCCTTCAGGTTGGTGATGGCCAGCTCCTCGAGAGTCTGATCGGTGCCGCTGTGCCTGATCAATCGAGGCCCCGACGATTCGCAGAAGGCGATTCCGAACTTGGCGTCCGGGACAGAAGTGGCCAGAGCCTCGTGAAGATCCTCGACGGTGCGAATGAAATGCGCCTGCCCGAGAACCAGGTTGATCTCGTCTGGTTTCTGGATTCGTACGGCCTCCAGTTTGATATCCATGGTTCGAGTCCTCCGGTGGGGAAAGAACTGTACTACTATCACCAACGGACTGGCGAAGGCATATCTTCGACGCAACTCCTGGGCTACTATCCGGCATCGTGACGTTCGTTCTTGGCCTGTCGTTCTGGACGGCATATCTCGTCCTCAGCATGGCTGCCGTGGCATTGGCGCTGTGGCGGCGGCGCGGGTTTGCCGGCACTCTGGCCTGGGTGTTGGCGATTGCGGCGCTTCCGGTGGTTGGCGCGCTTGGTTATTTGATGCTTGGCAACCCGCACGTGCGCCGCACCAAGCGGCGGCGCCTGGCAGCCCTGGAGCGAGTTCGTCGAGCAATCCAGCCTTGCAACGATCCGCTCGTTCGGGACCTGGCCGCGTTGCAGCCCCACGCGCGTTCCCTGGTCAAGCTTGCCTCTCGTCTGACTGGCCTGGAGCCGACGTGCGGCAACCACCTCGAGCTTCTCCTCGAGAATGCCCGGGCCTTCTCACGCAAGGAAGAAGCGATTCTCGGCGCCAAACAATCGATCTGGGCAGAGTACTACATCATCAAGAACGACGACACCGGCCGCAGGTTTCTCGACCTCCTGATCGCCCGGGCACGCGAGGGGCTCGACGTGAGACTGCTCTACGATGCCGTCGGAGCGTTCGGAATCGATGCCAGCCGTGTTGCCGCGCTGCAGGCTGCCGGCGGCGAAGTCGCCGAATTCCTTCCTGTCAACCCGTGCCGCCGGCGCTGGGCAACCCACCTGCGCAACCACCGCAAGATCCTGGTTGTCGACGGTGAGATTGCTTTCTTGGGTGGCATGAACGTCGGGGACGAGTATTCGGGCAAGGGACTGTGGAGAGCTCGCCTGCCTTGGCGCGACACCCACCTGCGGCTGAGAGGTCCGGCAGCCCACGAATTGGCGGCCATCTTCGACGAAGACTGGTGTTTCACCACCGACGAATCGCTGCCGCTGCCGGCGCGGCCCGAGGCATCCGCCTTTTCCTTTGGAGACTCGACCGTGGCCTTGCTTCCGAGCGGTCCCGATCAGGAAGTCAACGCCACCAGCGCGGTGTACTTCTCCGCGATCGCCACTGCCGCCTCCCGCTGCTACGTCGAAAGCCCGTATTTCATTCCCGACGAGCCTACCTTGCGAGCGCTCACCAACGCCGCCCTGCGCGACGTAGACGTACGCATCATCGTCCCGTCACGGAGCGACATCCCGCTCATGATTCCGGCCATTCGATCGTACTACCCGGCGCTGCTCAAAGCCGGCGTCCGCCTCTTCGAGTACCAGCCAACCATGCTGCACGCCAAGACGATGGTGGTCGATGGCCTGGTCGCGCTCGTTGGCTCGGCCAATCTCGACGTGCGCAGCTTTGGCCTGAACTTCGAGGCCAGTGCCTTGATGGTCGACCCTGGTTTCGCCTCCGCGCTCGAGACGCAGTTTTTCGCCGACGCCGCGAGCTCGCGCGAGATCACCACCGAGTGGCTGGAGAGCCGTGGCTTTCTGACCGCGCTCGGGGAAGGTGCAGCCCAGCTCCTGTCCCCTCTTCTCTAACCAGGGTCGCGTTCCCCCACTTCCCAGGTCGTACTCGGGCGCTCCGACTCCTCTCCTCCACCCATCCCGCAGCGCTTCAGACTGGCGATGGCCGGCGAGCGCGCGGACGACAGCGATGGCGTCGATCTTTCCGCCGAGCTCCCAGGCGATGGCCGGCGAACGCGCGGACGACAGACTGGCCGGCGAGCGCGCGGACGACAGACTGGCCGGCGGCGGCGACGGCTTGCCTAGCGTGGGGGCAGCAATCTGGCGGGGAGGATTGCGACCGCGAGGGAGTTTCGCAGGCGCCAATCACCAGAGCGCCGACCGCACCGGACGGCTCACACGCCACGATGCAATCCGGACGCGTCGAATCGCTGGCGCCGAGGACTGTTTGACCTCGCGGTCGCAACCTCCCCGCCCGCTGCCCCCACGCTAGGCACGCCACGCCACGCCACGCCACCGCCACCGCCACCGCCACCACGTCTCATCGGGTAGCTATGCCGTATTCCTTCCATTGGGCCGCAGCCCTCTCGTAGAACGTCCGAAACCTGGCGCTGATACCGGCTAGCCAACCGTGTGCCCGATACTTCTTCTCGGCGGGCGACAACGCCGGGTCGACAAACACCCCGCGCATGCTGAGCACGTCCT
>JAZDLZ010000747.1:0-4235 GCA_043801535.1 Pseudomonadota bacterium | reverse complement strand
TTTCTCCCAAGTAGCGCCGCTCGGCGAATCGCGATTCGACCACGCGGCGACGGTCCTGTCCACGGGCGAGGTGCTCGTGACCGGCGGCAACAACGGAACGCTCACCGTTTCCAGCGCGGAGATCTTCGATCCGGGCAGTGGCAGCTGGCGCCAAATCGCACCAATGCAGCACGCTCGCCGCAGGCACCTCACTGCTGTGTTGCCAGACGACACGGTGCTCGTGGTCGGCGGTGACGGGGCAACCGCAGCGCTGGCTTCTGCCGAACGATACGACCCGACCACCGGCGAATGGACGGAGCTTCCGGCTATGGCAAAGGCCAGGCTTGGGCACCGTGTCGCTCCTTTGCCGACGGGCAAGCTTCTGGCTGTCGGCGGCACTGGCGATGGTAGCTGGGAGCTTTTCGACTACGGCATGCCATCGTGCCGCATTCGGCTGGCCGATGGCACGAACGTCGAAATCGAGGAGAGCTCCTCGTGCGGCACGTGCTCGCGCTGTTCCGCGCTTCACGTTTGCGAGCTGGCGGCAGGCATGCCGTGCGGCCGCTGCCAGCAGTGCAATGCCTCCGCAGCCTGCCGCGAAACCCCGCCTGATGACGAGGCGTGCGGCACCATCGATTGCGATCGTCTCGACCGTGCCTGCCGTGACTACCACGACCTCGACGGCGCCGGCGACGGCATCGGCGATGGCGATGGCGATGGCGATGGCGCCGGACGGTGCGCTGCCTTTGGGGTCTGCAAGCTCCCCAACACGCTCGAAACCTGTGCTTTCTATTCCGATCTGCCGGCGGGCGATCAGTGTGGAATCTGCCAGGCGTGCGACGGAGCCGGCTCCTGCGCGGTTGTTCCTCCCGACGACGCCAAGTGTGGAACCATCGACTGTGACACCCTCGACACCAGCTGCCGCGACTACGCCGATCTCGCGCAGGCCAGGTGCAGTGTCTTCGGCAGCTGCAAGACCCCCAACACCGTCGAAGCGTGCAGCGAATACACCGACGTCAGCGCAGGAGCCATTTGCAGCAAGTGCCAGGCGTGCGACGGACAAGGTGCCTGCGCCAGCGCGGCGGCCGACGACGACGAGTGCGGAACGATCGACTGCGATGCCCTCGACACCAAGTGCCGCGACTACGCCGATCTCGCGCAGGACAGGTGCAGCGTCTTCGGCAGCTGCAAGACCCCCAACACCGCCGAAACATGCAGCCACTACACCGATGCTCCGCTGGGCCAGGACTGTTTGGCTCCCTCCTGCGCTGGCACAGTGCTCAATCTGCTCGACTACTGTGGAGATGCTGGGCAATCCGGTCAATGCATCGACGGAGGAGCTCTGGACTGTGCCCCGTTCGCCTGTGCTCCTTCCGCCTGTCTCCGGAGCTGCAAATCACCGACCGACTGCGCTTCGAGCGCCTATTGCGACGGCGGCGAGTGCGTCGCGAAAAGGCCAGCGGGCGCTCCGTGCAACCGGCGCCAGGAGTGCCGCACCGGCTACTGCGCCGACGGCGTGTGCTGCAACAGCACTTGTGCTGCCCTTTGTTTCTCCTGCGATCTCGCTGGCTCGGTCGGCACCTGTTCTCCCGTGCCGGCCGGCTTCGATCCAATCGGCGAATGCCTGACCTTTGCCCCGTGTGGCGGCACCTGCAACGGCGCCGGCGGCTGCCAGGCAGCCAAGACCGGCGAGAGTTGCGGAACCTGCCAGGTCTGCAACGAGCTCGGGAGCTGCGCTGCCGCGCCCGACCGAACCACCTGCGAGGGAATCCTCTACTGCGCCTCCGACGAGACCTGCCTCGGCGGAGAGTGTGTCGGCACCGAGCCGATCGATTGCTCGGACGGCAATCCGTGCACCGACGACCGATGTGACGAGCCTACCAAGTCCTGCATCAACGAACCCGTCCCGGACGGAGTCTCCTGCACGGACGGCGACGCCTGCAACGGCGAGGAAACGTGCCGCAAGGGAGCGTGCCAATCCGGCTTCGTGCCTTCCTGCGACGACGGCAATCCCTGCACCAGCGATTCCTGCGAACCGACCTCGGGATGTGCTCACGTAGTTGCCGAGAACGGCTCGTCTTGCTCGCTGGCCACCCGGTGCGGCGGCGAGTGCGAGGGCGGCCAGTGCAGTGGCGGCGTGGTCGTCCAGTGCGACGACGGCAATCCGTGTACCACCGACTCCTGCGACCCGGCAACCACCGCCTGCGTGAACGTCCCCGCGCAGGATGGCATCGCCTGCGACGACCAGAACGAGTGTACCGCCGACACCGCCTGCGCGAGCGGTACCTGCGCGGGTGGAACGTCCGCCGAGTGCGACGACGGGAACATCTGCACCGGCGACACCTGCGATCCGGCGACCGGCTGCGCTCACCAGCCCAGGCCAAGCTATTGCGACGACGGTGATCCCTGCACGTTCAAGGACCGGTGCACCGGCGGACTCTGCGCCGGCATCCCCGACCCGGAAGCCTGCCGATTCGACGCCGCCAACCTTGTCGACGCCAATCCTGCCATGCCCGACGGCACCGACGGAGCAGCGGCTCACGACGGTGCACTGGCCACCGCCGACGCTGGATCCGACGCACGGATCGTCGTCGATGCCGATACGCGACCAGTGCTGGCCAGCCGCGGACGCTGCACCTGTCAGGTTGGCGGCGGTCGCCTCCAGCGCAAGCCATTTGCCGGTGGAGGCAGCGTGCTATTCGGCATTGCGCTCGTCATGGCAGCGATGATCCGACGTAACCGTAACCGTTCACGGCCATCGCACGTCCTCTGAAACTCGTCGTTCTCGGCCAGCGTCGTCGCGACCATCAAGGGCATGGGCATCAAACCCACTCGGACGGCATACCAATGCCCCTGGCAGAACGGAATCGCCGAACGCTGGGTGGGCAGTGTCCGGCGAGAGCTCCTCGATCACGTTGCATTGTCCTCGACGCAGTTGGCAAGGCAGCACGCCTTGCACTGGAGGGCGGAACAATGATAAGGGTGCCCCGCACCGACGTTCGCACCTGGCTACCAGCCGGTCCCTCTGCCGGCGAATTCAGAGATACCGGCGTGGCATCGATCGGCCAGCATCCTGGCACCTGCTCATCACCAGGGACGGCACCATCTACCAGAGCGCGCCCGTGTCAGTCGGCACCTGGCACGTCGGCCGTCCTGGAATCATCGCCGGCCAGCGCTTCAGCAACATCAACCATGCAACGATCGGCGTCGAGCTCGAGAACGCTGGCCGTTTGCGCCGCATCGGCGACCGCCACTACTGCTGGCCATATTGGCTGAACAGCCACGCACCCGAGCACGAGCAGCGGCCCGATCCGCGTTGCCTAATGAACCAAGCCAGGGCTGTGCGGGTGCCAGGCCAGGGCATCTTCGACAGCTTTCCGACGGAGCAGCAGGCTTCCGCGGCCAAGCTCCTCGGCGCGCTCGCGACGTGCTTCGGCTGGTCTGCCGACGCATGCAGCCACGGCCACGTTGACTTCGATCCCAGTCGCAAGGAGGACCCCGGTCCCCTCTGGAACCGGACCATCCTCCCCCGAATCCTCGCAACCGTCTTCGGCGGACAGCCTGCCGAAGAGCAAGCCGCACCCAGCCGGGTGCAAGGAGGCCAGCAATGAGTATGACCGACGTCGGACTGAAGCTTCTGCAAGTTCTCTCGCCAGTTCTCCTGGCCGCGCTCACCTGGGTCGCGGCCAAAGTCGCGCAGCTCATCAATGCGAAGGTCCGAGGCGAGACCGTTAGGAACATCCTTCTGCGCCTCCAAGACGCGACCGTAGCAGCAGTCCAAGAGGTCCACCAAGTGGTGGTCGAGGAGATCAAGTCCGCCAGCGTCGATGGCAAGCTCACCGTCGAAGAGCGCCTGCGCGTCAAAGCACGGGCCATTGCCACCGTGCGTGCTCACCTCGGCATGAAGGGTCTCGCCGAGCTGGCCAAGGTACTCGGGCTCGACGACGGTGCAGTCCAGCAGATGATTTCCACCAGAGTCGAGGCAGCGGTCCACGACCTCAAGCGCGTTCGCATGACCAACGGCGTCCATAGTCCGGCAGGAGACGCCATCCCTTTTGCAGCATGACGGGAGCCAGCATGCTCGACGCCGCGTCATCCTTTCCTTCTGGCTCCGTTCGCCTCGACCTTCTCGCCTTCGCCGATCCGAAGCGCGTCGGCGGCGGCCTGGAATACCAGCATCGGATCCGGGCCGGATTGTCTGCCACGGCGCAAGGCTGGGTCGGCGCCGAGCGAGACATGGTCGATGGATGGCGGCG
>JAZDLZ010000719.1:0-7035 GCA_043801535.1 Pseudomonadota bacterium | reverse complement strand
CACCAGCGCCTCGTCCTGGTACCGGTATCCCATGGCCTCGATCGGCCGGCACAGGATGTCCCGCAGCGCCTCCGGCCCCGGCTTGCGCAGCACCGTCACCTGACGCAGCGCAGCCTCGAGCTCGCCGCTCTCGGCGAGCCGCCCCAAAAAGTCGTCGCGCACGGTGAACACTGCTCGCACCGGGCCACGAACGTCGTCGGCAGCGCTGCACACCGCCTGCAGGAATCGCGAGCGCACGTTTTCGTCGGCTACCAGGGTGTACGCTTCCTCGATCTGGTCTACCAGCAGCAGCACCTTGCTGCGCTGCCGCGCGGCCAGCTCTCCCAGCAGCACGTTGAGCAGTCGCGGCGAATCGTAGAGCCGTACTGCCAGCCCTCCTTCGAGGCGCTTCTCCGCCTCGTCCAGCGACATGTCCTCGTGCTCGGCGAGCATGCGCTGCAGCCGTGACACGTCTTCGCTGGAGTGCTGCGCCGCCACCCGCCGGGTGCTCTCCCCGCCTTCCAGACGGGCTGCCAGCGCCGCAAACGGATCGTTGCCCGGCCGCACCAGCAGCACGAGCCACGACCCCTGCTCCCGCAGCCGCGGCACTACCCCCGCCTGGGCGAACGAGCTCTTCCCCGACCCGGACGGTCCTACCACCGCCAGGACCGGCTGCTCGCGCAGCCGCTCGAGAAACGCCGCGATCTCGGCATCGCGGCCAAAGAACAGATCGGCGTGAAGCTCCCCGAACGAGAACAACCCGCGAAACGGGCTCTCCTCGGCGAGGATTCGCTTGCGGCCACCCTTGGCCAGCGCCTCCTCCAGGCCGCGCGCCACCGCCAGCGCCGAAGGCCGCTCGACCGGGTCCTTGTCGAGACAGCGAACGACCAGCTCCACCAGCTCCGGCGGCACCTCCGGCGCAGGAACGGCCAGCGGCACTCGCTCGCCAGCCACGACTCGGAGCCTGAGCCGTGCGCCCGCCAACCCGTGGTAGGGATGCCTGGCAGTCAGCAACTCCGCCAGAATCAATCCGAGCGCCCAGACATCGGCAGCCTCGCCGATCTCCTCGCCGAGCCAGCCCTCTGGCGCAATGTAGCGGGTCGTCCCGCACAGCGTGCTCTTGGTTTCCCCGTTGTCCGCTTTCTCGACGCCACCGCCAGCACCCTCCGGGACACCGATCCTTTCCGTCTCGGTCACCGTCTCGGTCACCGTCTTGATCCCGGTCCCGGTCCGAAGCGCTGCCGTCGCACCCTCGGTAGCACCCTCGACATCTGGTACACCGGTGGCCCCCGGCACGACCATGGCACCAGTGGCTCCCAGCTCACCCAGCTCACCCAGCTCGTCCGCTCCGTCGAGTGCCTTGGCCAATCCGAGATCCAGCACCCGCACGCCGCCATCCTTGGCCAGGAAAACATTCTCCGGCTTCAGGTCGCGGTGCAGCACCTTGTGGCGGTGCGCCTCGGCCAGAGCCTGCGCAACTGCCAGACCGATGCGTATCGCCTCCCTGGCTCCCGGTCGCTCCTCCTGCAACCGCTGGCGCAGGTTCTGACCTTCCAGGAACTCCAGCGCCAGATACGGCCGCCCCTCGTGCTCCCCGACCCGGTACACCGTGACGATGTGCGGATGACTGAAGCTGGCAGTGAGCTGCGCCTCGCGCATGAACCGGCGAGCGGCATCAACGCCACCCAGCGTGCGCGGCCGAATCAGCTTGAGCGCCACCTTGCGCCCCAGCTTGGTGTCCCGCGCCAGAAACACCTCGCCCATCCCGCCCTTGCCAAGAAGCCGCACTACCCGGAACTCGTCCACCATGGTGCCTTCTTCCAGCACCACCTCCGGCTCGACCGTCGTCGTCCAGGTGATCATCGGCCGGCGTCTCCAGCCCTGGATTCCGGCCAAGGAGCCGGCAGCCTTGCGGGGTACCGAGGCTGGCTGCCCATCAACGAACCTCCTCGGCCCTGGCTCGAACCTTGGCCGAACAGCGGTGACCAGCCGGAGGCTGCCGCATCACCGGCAGTCCCCCCTCCCAGACGATCGGCACGTTTCTCCACACCTCGCCAACAATCTGGCAATAGCTGGAATAAAAAGCGCTCATGTCGAATACCCGATAATCGCCGAGCTCGGTCGCCACGTACAGAGTGGCGCTGTCGAGCAAGGAGTGGATCACCGGACCGTGGAGCTTGACCTGCTCCAGACGCGAGCCATTGCTCAAGTCCCAGATGCCCACGGTGCCGTCGGCAAAGCCGGCCACCACCGTGCCGGGCGGTCCCTGGCGAAGGAGCGTCACCGCAGTTGGCGGGCCTGCCTCGAAGGACAGGGACGGCCGCAGCCGTCCCGACGATTGCTCGACAGGAGGGGACAGACCAGCGTCCGGGCCGGTGCTCGGGACGGTCCCTTGCCGGGCGGCGGACAGCGAGCCAGCGCTGCACGGCACGAGTGGAAAGAGCTCGATCGAGCCATTGCCGAATCCTGCTACCAGCCAGCCACCGATCCGCTGCAGCGCCGACACGCCCAGGTCGGCAGCGAGCGCGCCGCGCGCCTGTCCCGAGGCGGAGAAGACGAGAACGCGATCGCCGGCCGCCACCAGCACCTCGGCGCCGTCCACCGCCACCGCGGTCGCCACTGGACAGTCCGACCCGTCGCCACCGCCGGTACCCAGGCTGACCGCGCTTCCGGAACGCTCGTGCAGGACAACCTGACCGGCTGCCCGCACGATGCACCCTTGCGGGACCGCGACAAGCTGCTCGATCCCCGGAACGGCGATACTCGCGAGGAGTCTTCCCGCTGGTGGCTCCCACAGCTCGAGCTGGCCATTGCCAGTCGCGAGACATCCCAGCGTGCCCTGGTCGTTCTGGGCGACGAGCAGAGCACGCTCCTCGATCGCCTTGCGCCATGGCAGGACGGGTGGTCCCTCGACGAAGATGAGGGAGCTCGGGGACTCGGCAGCGGAGACCAGCCGGGTCCAGCCGCGCTGGCTGAACACTACCGGCGGAGAGCCGGCAAAGTAGGGGGCATGCCAGTAGGGCATGCCAGTGGCCACGTTCCAGAGGCGCACGGAAGTATCCTCGTGGGCAGTTGCCGCCAGAACACCGTCGGGGCTGAAACGGATGCTGGAAGCTGCGCCGGCTCGACGAGCAGGGAGGGCAATACCCTTGCCAGCGGCGATATCCCAGATGAATACTCCGTCTGGCTGGGCTGAACCGATCCTGCTGCCATCGGGATGGAAAGAGACCGCGTTGACAGGGCCCTTCTCGTTGCCGATGGCGGTCGACCTGCTCTCCGGCAGACTCCACAGCCGGATGCCTCCCTCGATACCGGCAGTTGCGAGAGACGTGCCGCCGGGATGGAAGGCTACGCTCGAAATCAGAGGAGCGTTCTCAATCACCTTGCTCGCCGTTCCGGTGGCCACGTCCCAGACCAGGATCGCCCGGTCGTCACCGACCGAAGCGATGCTCTTGCCGTCGGGACTGAAGGCTACTTCGACGACCATCGACTTGTGACCGCGGAGCAGCTTGCGCTCCTGGCCGGTCATGCTATCCCAGAGCCGCACCGTGTTGTCGTAGCTGGCCGACGCAACCATCGTTCCGTCGGGGCTGAAAGCCACTCCGCTGGCGAGCGCGAAATGCCCGACGAGCAGGTGCCGCTGGAAGCCGGTCGCGACGTCCCAGAGCCGGACGGTCTTGTCGTGGCTGCCGGTGGCCAGGGTCTGCCCGTCAGGACTGAAGGCAGCAGAGACGACCCACTTGGAATGACCTTCCATCGCAGTCCTCTCCACGCCAGTTGCCACGTCCCAGATACGAGCAGTCTGGTCTTGGCCGACCGAAGCAACCAGGCTTCCGTCCGGGCTGAAGGCGACTCCTCTGGCTGGCGCGGAGTGGCCCACCATCTGCCGGCGAGTCGCTCGAGTCGGAACCCGCCACAGCCGCACCGTGGCATCCCTGCCACTCGAAGCCAGCAACCGACCGTCCGGACTCATTGCCACATCGGTGACAATGTCGCCGTGTCCGGCGAGCACGCTTCGTTGCCGAGCGGGGCGGGTAGCCACGTTCCACAGCCGGACTGTCCGGTCGGTGCTGCTCGACGCCAGCAGGGCGCCGTCGGCAGTGATGCTCAGTCCGGTCACCACGTCGAGGTGGCCAAGCATCTTGCCCTCCTCCTTGCCGCCGGCGAGACTCCAGCTTCGGATGGTGCGATCGAAGCCTCCAGCCAGGAGCCGAGTGCCGTCGGGGTGAAAGACGACCGAATAGATCGACGACACTCTGGCGGCGAGCTGTCGGTGACTGCCAGTTGCCACCTCCCAGAGCAGGATGTTTCCTTCGATCCCCGCCGACGCCAGCAGGCGACCATCGGGGCTGAAAGCCAGCGTGTAGACCGGTCCTCGGTGACCTGCCCAAACCCTGGGCTCGCGCGGGTCGCGAAGGTCCCACAGCCGCACGGTCTGATCCTCGCTGGCCGACGCCAGCAGGTTTCCGTCGGGGCTGAAGCTGATCCGGTACACGTACGAAGCATGCCCCTTGAGGATGCGCCGTTCGTTCCTTTCCAGATCCCAGACGATGACCTCCGCTGCCGTGGTGCCACCGGCAAGGCGGCGTCCGTCCGGCGAGAGCTCGAGCCCGTGGATCTCGTGCTCCACCCCCCGTAGCACCCTGGCCGCGGCAGCAGTGGCGACGTCGAAAAGGTAGACCGAGCCTCCCGCGCCAGCAGCGGCAATCGTGGTGCCACTCTGGGAAAACGCCAGATCGGCAACCGAAGCTCCCATGTCCTTGCGCCAGACGAGCGGATCGCCGAGCGGATCGCCGAGCGGGTCGCCGCCAAGTTGCCGCCAGAGAGCGCGGGCGGACGGAGAGTCGACCAGCTCCAGCGAGCCCCGCAGCTTCGCTCGCGCCTCGAGCAGGTCGCCGCGGGCCAGCGCTGCCCGGGCACCCTCCCGGTACGCCTCGGCGCCCCGCCGCAGTGCCTGGTCTCGCTGGCTGCGGACCTCGAATTCCCTGACGGTCGACACCACCGCCACCAGGGCGAGCAGCGACACCCCGAGCGCGGCCGCGATCCGCCGGCGCTGGTGCCAGCGCTGCTTCTTGGCCAGCCCACTGGCCAGAAAGCGCCGTGCTTGCTCCGGTACTACACACTGGCAGCGCTCCATTCTTGCCAGGCCTTCCTGGAGCGCCCTGCCCTGCCACAGCTCCTCGTCGCGCCGCCCCCGCTTCTCCCACAGCTCCGCGGCCTGCTGCACCTCGGCCAGAAACTCGCGGTCTTCCTTGCTCTCCTCGAGCCAGCGGGCAAGCTGTCCCCAGGCGTAGATCAGCGACTCGTGCGCCAGCTCGGCCACCCTCTCGATCTTGTCTCCGCACCGCCCCTTGCGCGTGGTTACCAGCCGCGCATGGGCTAGCCGTTGCAGCACTGCCATGCCAATCGCACCCAGACTCTCCTCTACGTCCCGCATCGCCACGACGCGCCGGGTGCCCTCGGCAGTGACCAGCGCCAGCATCACCTCCCGGGCGACCTGCGCTTGCTCGCTGCTGAACCCGACCAGCACCGAGTCGGCATGCTCGGCCAGCGCGCCAGGAATTCCGCCCATCTCCTGGTATGCCGACCGCAAGATCAATCGCCTGGCCTTGTCGCGCCTCTCCCAGAGGAGCTGGGCAGCAAACTGAGCGAGCGGCAAACAGGCCGGCTCGCCCTCCACCGACGCCACCATCTCGGCCAGCAAGGCGGAATCCTCGTAGCGGTAGCCTGCCATCTCCACTGGCCGCCCCAGAATTTCGATCAGCTCGGCTCGCCCCGGCTTGCGCAGCACCACGACCCGATCCAGCGCTCCGCCCGCATCGGTGCCCGCCATGACGCGACCTAAAAAGTCGTCCCTGACCGTGAATATCACCCGAACTGGGCTGGTGCTTTCCTCCGACGCCCTGCACACTGCCTCGACAAAACGCTGCCTGGTTTCGTCCTCGGCAACCAGGGTGAACACTTCCTCCAATTGATCCACGAACAAGAAAACCTGACTCTTGGTTTTCGCCGCAATGTCATGCAAGAGCACGTTCGCCAGTCGCGGATTCGCGAAGAGCTGCCCAGCCAGCTCCCTGACGCGAGCGCTGTCGCCGATTCGCGGGCCGGCGCCGAGGCCAGTGCCTGCTTCGGCGTTCGCAACCGGTGCCTCCCCGCTCGGCGCCGCCGCAAGCAGCAGGCTGGTGTCCCCTCCGTGCTGGCTGGGATCCGAGGTCTCGGGCCGCTCTTCACCGGATTCACCCTGCTGCAGCCGTCTTGCCAGCACCTCGAATGGCTGACTGCCCGGCCGCAGGCGCATCACCACCAGATTCCCGCCCTCGCGAAGCCTGGCAATCACCCCTGCCTGCACGAACGAGCTCTTGCCCGCTCCAGATGGACCAACCACGGCTACCACTGGCTGCTCGCGCAGCGATTCGAGAAAGGCCGTCACTTCGGCATCACGGCCGAAGAACAGGTCGGCATACCGCTCGCTGAAGGCCAGCAGCCCGCGAAAGGGATTCATCTCGCCTTCGAGGTGCCGCCAGCGCAGCAGGCCCTCGAGTCGACTCGCCACCTCGCCGGCAGGTGGCCGGCCAGCAGGATCCTTGGCCAGACACTGATCCGCCAGGCGGCCCAGCTCCTCGGGAACGCCCGGCCCTTTCACCGCTGGCACCGGAACCATCGTCGAGACCAAGGCCGGCAGCATATACGGCGACGCGCTCCGGTACGGCCTCGCGCCGAGCAGGAGCTCGTGCAGCACCACACCGAGCGCCCACACGTCAGCAGCCTCGGAAGTCTGCTGCCCGCGCCAGCCCTCTGGCGCCATGTAGAATGGCGTGCCCATCAATCCGCCACCACTCGAGGGCGCGCTCTTCGGATCGCACAGGGTCGCGTACGCCTCCTCGTCCGCCTCCGCCTCCGCCTCCGCCTCCGCCGCGTATTCCTTGGCCTTGGCCAGCATGGTGGATACCAGGGTAGCTCCCTCGCTCGACTCGCCGAGCAAGGTGGCCAGCCCCAGATCGAGCACCCGCAGCCGGCCATCCCTGGCGAGAATCACGTTCTCTGGCTTGAGGTCCC
>JAZDLZ010000709.1:0-15427 GCA_043801535.1 Pseudomonadota bacterium | reverse complement strand
GCTGTGACGCTGCGACGGCATCGCTCTTGTAGCCTTGTCCTGCCAAGACTAACAAAGGACTGTTCTGCTGCACACCGTCTGCCGCCGCAGTCGTGTTTTGCAGCGTAAGCCCCGCCACCTGCGCCGATCCGATCGCGTCGTACTGGATCGTCACGACGCCCGAGTTGCCGACGCTGATGCTCCCGATGGTGGTCAGAGCCCGGCTGTTGAATGTCGCTGTCGTCGTGAGCGCAGCGAGCGCAGCACGGACGTTTGCCTCGTCGGTAACGTCTGCGCCAGCCTCGATGCCGTCGAGTTTCGAGAACTGGGCCGCGGACATGAATCCAGCGGCTATCGCCGTGGCATCGGCGTGCAGCGTCCCGCCGCCTAGATTCCCGTGCAAAAAATCATCAACGATGCGTGCTGCACGCCCTCGGAGTGCATCTCGGAGTCTCATGTCATCAGCTCCCGAATCCCCAGCTACGTCGATTGATACGCAAGTTGGTGCCGTCGGCACTCTTGCGCACCCAGGCGACATAGCCATCGTTGCTGCCGACGGTGAACGGGACCTCCGTCACTGCGGGAATCTCGACGCCTTGCGCGGCAATTGCTGCGGCATCGAGTGCCGCCACTGCGGCAGCGATTCCCTGCACCGCATAGAGGTCCTGATCTCCGACGATGGAATACTCTCCCTCGGAAAGAGGTCCGATTGTCTGCTTCGTAGCAGTAATCGTCTGCGCGGCATTCTCGCCAGCGCCTCCACCAGGAGAGGTGATTCCGCCGAGCTTTGGTCCACCGATAAACGACATGCGATCCTCCTAGTCTCCAGCGACGATGAATCGAGCCCACCAAATCTTGTCCGCGGCGGCATGAGATGACAGCACGAGGGCAAGGTGGTGGAGCTCGCCGAGATCCGACGATTGCGCAGCGGGACCCGCTGCGTATCCGTTGAGCCAGTATGGCTCGATGAGCAGCAGTCCGACATTGAGTACCGCGAAGCTGGCGCTCAGCAGAAACCCTCCGACGATGACGAGCTGCTGCTCGACCTCCGTTCCTTCTGCAATTTCCATCCGAGAAATCCGCGCTTCTCCGTCGGAAAATCCAGACCCATACTTCGAGAGTAGCTGCACCTCGACAAGCCGTCCGTTGCGCAGCACCGTCGAATCGAAGGCCGGAATGAAGTACTGCTCCTCTGAAGCGCCTGCCGGTTCAACAGCATAGAGTCTCCCTACGGATGCTGCCCAAGTACCGAAAGATCGAATGCCAGGAATCGTGATCGTATGAATCCTCGACGGCATCCGATAGTCGCGGAGGTCGGTCAGCGGGTCGAGGTGCGTCGAAAAAACCGTCTGCCCCGCTGGGATTCGGACCGCTGCCCACTTGACATAACCAGCGTCTGGCGTCGGCTCGACAGGCGACGCGGCAGGCGTTCCTGCCTTGGCCGACTTGGTGAGCTTGACATGCCCGTTCTCGTTCTCGAGCTTGATTTGGACAATGTCCCAGCGAGGATTCGTCACGTCCCCGTCGGCGAAACTCGTTTGCAATTCGTTCTCGGCTGCCGGATAGACGAGCACCTCCCCGCCGGCAAGAGGAGCTTGCCCGATGAGCCCTGGATGCGAGTAGACGGTCAGCGCTCCCAGGTCATTGTTTGGCGAGGCGCCACCGCCGTACACCCAGCAGAAATCCTCCGAGCCAGGCGGAGCCGTCGTCGTCGAAATCTGCGTCGTGCGCGCGCACTCGCGGAGGATCGATCGTGCCTGATTCACCTTCCGCTCGTGGGCAATGATCGCATCCTGCTCGTTGTTCAAAAACGAGCTACCCACCTGGGATAGGTACCCGAACGTCTGGTCTCTGCTATCTGGTAGCGACATACTCTGTCATCCTCCGAGTGCATCTCGGTCGCACAGTGAATTCGGATCGTCCGCCGCGAAAGCGATGCTCTCGACGACGATGCCAGTAGTGTGCGACGGTCGCATCTTGTTGATCACGAGTTGAGCACCGACGAGATCCGGTGAGCCAGGCTCGGCTGAATTGCGGTAGACGTACCACCGATACACGTCGAGCAAACTTGGCTGCCACAACCGCGACTCGCTCCACTTCGCGTCGGCATTGGTTGCCCCCGACGCGCTCTCGCTGGCGAGGAACAACCCGACCCAAGTCTGGGCAGCAATACCCGTCGCCGTTCCGAGCGTTGTCCACGGCCCAGCCACCAGACTCGTCGACGAATACTGAAAGCTCAGCGTGCCCGGGTCGACGCCCGACCGCAGAACTCGCAAGTACATCGGGAACGCCGGCGGTGTCCCAGCCAGCGCAGTCAGCGTTTCGACACCCGACCGCAGCTCGACCTTGACCCACTGATAGGTACCAATGCCAGTCCGACGGAGACCAAACTGAATCGCATCCCCCGTCGAGTGATCGTACACGCACAGCCCGCAACGATACCCCTCGGTGGTCATTGTCGCAGAGGTAAGCTCGGCCACCCACTCAAAGTCCTCGTCCACCTGCAAGGAAGTCCGCGCAAGGATCGGCTTCCGCACCAAGCCGTTCCAACGAGCCTCTGCCGTAGCGAGGAATGCCAGGTTGAGCTTGCCGAAACTTTCGGTAATCGTCCCGGTCGTGGCATCAACAAACCAACGCAGAGCAACCGTCCCATCGCCAAACGTGTCCGTCCAAGCATTAGAAATCTCGATGAGGTAAAGGTCCTCTTCGTCGAGGTCGAGGATAGGTGCAAGCTCAGCGAGGATCTTCGCTCGCGAAAATCCATGAATCTTGCGCAAGAACGTCACCACTCGCAGCCGTCGAGTCGCGATCGAATCTCCTGGCTTGGGCGCCAGTCGAGTGATCGACTCCCATCTCGAGAGGGTGCGGTATGCCACGTCCGGCAAAAAGTATTCGTCGAGCTCCCGGACAATCGATGAGCTGACGGAAATCCCGTGTGCCTCGACGCCGATTTCCTTCTGGATGATCGAGCCAGGATCTTGGCTGTACGAATCGCCTATCGGCAGTAGCGCCTTGTAAACCTCGTGGATTCGATCCGGCTCGACGAAGAGAGCATGGTACGTCTGCTCGATCTCCTCGGCAGACCGCACGACGTTGGAGATCCGTAACTGATTGATCGGACCGGTGAAGTACTCCTCATAGGTTCCAGTATCGTCGCTGCGAGCGCCGACGATCAGCGTACCACCTTCGCCATCGACGATGTCTCCATGCGCGCTCGTTGCGCTGCCAGCGAGCTTCCCGTTGAGGTAATAGTCGACAACGACTTCTGTCGCTGAAATCCATCGTCTCGTCACAGCGAGGTAGATCCACTGCGTCAAATCCCACCACCGATACCTGGTATCAGTGCTGTTTCGCAAGGTGACACCTGGCACCGTCGCCGCGGAATTGTCCGCGCGATCCCAAATCATCCGTAGCCAGTTGCGATTCGAGACGCCCTCACCACCAGCGGTGAAGTAGAGCTCGAGCCCAAAGATTCGATGCTCGGCCGCCGAAAGTACACCCGACTTGCCACGGATCAGGATGGTGTGCTCTCCGGAATCGAGACTCTGCTCGAGCTTAACGATCGTCTCGATAGTCATGTCTCGACGGAGGCACAGCGCACCGGCGACCATCTCTTCGCCGGTGAAGGCTTCATCAATATCGAATTGCCGCGCTCGACCAAAACGCCCGGATACCACCGCGGGCATGATCATGACCGGCACCAGATCGTACAGACTCTCGACGACATCCGACGGGCAGATGTACTGCTGCGATTCGTTGAACCGCCAAAGCGCAGAGGTTTCGATGTCCGCCTCGAAGCCTCGCATTATCCCTTCCTCACGAGGATCTGATAGGCGAGGAGTACCTGGACCTCTTCGACCGGAGGCGAGCTGCTCGGCACCACGTTTGCCGTCGGAGCTACGATCGTCGAATCGAGGACTCCGTCGGTGTTCTGCGCCAGGCGAAACAGCGTCGACAGATACAACGTGCTTACCCAGCTCGTCGGACCATCGGCGTAGGCGTCACGACACGGACCGAGGCTGTTGAAGTGAGCCAGAATGGCTGTCCGCACTGGAGCTACGAGCGGGCCGCCGGAGTAGACACTGGCTCCAGCATTCGGAGGCGAAGCCGTGAAATCATCGTCTGCGGCAAGAACGATCTCATCGGCAGCGGCGCCGAAGGCCTCGATCACGTACTCATGCCCATCGTTCCGCGGCGAGCTGGTGCGCTTGACGACGATTCGATCGCCAACCGCCATGTCGGCAGGTCGACTCGCCGAAAGCTCGAGCGTCCGGGTGCCAGCAGTCCACGACGCGACGGTGAGTGGCGTCCCCGGCTCCGTCCAATCGAAGGCGAAAGCGGAATCGTCCTGCGGAATCACCGTGACTTCAACATTGGTCATTGCCCCCACGCAGGGGATAACGGCGAAATCGTAGACGGAGACAGGCCGCACCGTGTTGATGTACGTCTCGATTTCCGTCTCTGTCTCCGTCGTGAGAATACGATCTGTACCCTCGCCAGGACCGAGACAGGCGAGATGAATCGAGCCGAGTCCCGCTCGACCAGGGTAGACGTGCGCGCTGGCAACACCGCTGATTTCGAGTGTCCAATGCCGATAATCACTCGACGCACCGCCCATGCCCGGCTCGGCAATCGCATCGAGAATGCGCTCGCGATACGGACCGTCTTCTTCCGCCGCAGCGCCGCCCTCGTCGATGTCGAGCTGGAGCTCGGCGTCGGCCTGAATCCCGACTGGCGGCGAAGTAAACGTCAAAATCTCGCCGGCGTCTTTCTTGCCCGCCACACCAAGAGTGATTGCCTCGATACCAAAGTCGTAGTATCCGCCGGCAGGAATGACATTCCCCGTCGGAATTTTGAATTGCGTTCCGTCGGTGTGCGTAAGCTCAGCATTGTCTGATACCGTCGCGCCGACGGAACCATAGACTCTCAGAGCAGCGTCCTTGTGCGCTGCGGTCGCTGCGTTTTTCATGACATCGTAGAGGTCGCCATGTCGCTCGAGAAATGCCGATGCAGCACCGTCCGGCATGAGGTCCTCATACGCCGTCTCGACGTGTGCGTGCAATCCAAGCAGCCCCCCAGCGTACACGCGAAGACGCTTCCAAGCATCCGAATAACGAGAGCAATCGTCCTCGGGAAACTGGTTCTGGTAATCCGCGACGAGGGTCTCGTGAATCTCATCCAGCGTCGGTGTCGCAAACGAAGATGCCATCGGTCACACTCCAAACGCAACGAGCGGAGACAGATCCAGCGTCTGTCCGCTCTGGACATCAGTCATCGATGACCGCACCACCATACGACCGAGCTGATCGTGTTCCGAGGTCACCTCGAGGTCGGCGGCCAGCCCCGCGTCGACGAAAGGCTTGAGTGCCAGCTTCACCATCTCTACTGCTCGGCGAGCGTTCACATCGCTATTGCCCTCTCGCTGGAGCTTCCAAAGATCGCAGCCAGCCTCGGCATCGCCCCACCACTTCTCTCTGTGCGTCGAGAGTTGGTGATAGCACGGGACCTCGAGGGTGCGAGTTTTCTCATATCCGCCGAATCCGTCAGAAACGTAGTCTCGCGTGAGAGGATCCAGTCGTCTGTTGCATCCCGGCATCTCATTTCCCCCGCAGTACTGTCGTGCACGTAGGAGTTGGCGCCAGCGGCACCGGAATCGCCGTCGGCACGGGCGCACCAGGGCCTGGTGCGTAGAGATGAGTATGGACGTCGAAGGCAGCCTTTAGCGCTGTCAAATCGCTCTGGGTAGCAAGCGCCTCGGCGCCGCCGGCAGTCCCCTCGATGCGCACGGTGCCGTCGGCCTTGACGAGCACGCGAGCCCCGGCGCTATTGAAGATCGCCGTCTCGCCTTCGACGAGGTCGATCTGGCAGCTCTTGTCTCGCGTGGCCACCACCACTGGATGGCCACCCTCGGAGCCTACACTCACGAGAATCGCTTCGGGTTTCCCGCCGGCCGCCGGCCGCGACCAGAACCCGATGCCGGGGAACACCTCGACCTCGTCCCAAATCTCTTGCGCCTCGTCGGCGTCCTCGTAACCGGTGAGCTGCCAGAGCCCCGATGCACTCGCCAGCGAGATGGCAGCACGTCGAACGATCCGGCGCACCCGCACCATGGCATCGTCACGCAATCTCTGTATCGTCGGCAGCGGCATCAGATCCTCAATAGGGTGTCCTTCGGCACCAGCGTTAGCTTCGTGATTTCTCCCTCGGAGACACTGACAGTGAACTGAACCGTCACGATCAGATAGAGCCCCGAGAGGTCGAGCTCCTCGATCTCGACGAAGGCCATGTTGTCGATCGCGTACAGCGACCAGTGATTCTGGTCCTGGCACTGAACGTGTCCCCGCACCACCAGGTCGAGCCGTTCGCCCGTGCTATCCCGGAGCGCAGCCTCTCTGCTAGCGCGCGCCTGCGCGTGCTCGATGGTTTTGATTTCGTCGTCGGAAACGTAGAGCACCTTCCGATGCTGGAAATCGACTCCGATGCCGTCGGCACCTGTGCCGTTGTTGACGACGGCACGACGTTTCGTCACCGCGGCACCGTAGTTCCAATCATCGCCTCGAGCTGCTCCCATTGTCACGACGGAGCTGTAGCGCTCGGCGACGCTATGGCGCAGCGAGTATCGGATGACGTTTCCTTCGGCTGCTCTGGTGCTCTGCGTCGACGGCAAGAAAAACTTGTACTGCGGCGACTGCGTGTAGTTTGGCTGCCCGATGACGAATTCCTCTCCGTCGGCACTCGACCAGGCGAGAACATTGGCCTCCTCGAGGAATTGCTTGAGCACGTCCCATCGAGATTGCCCAGGCATGACTTTTCGAGGAGCATGCCGGATGTCATTGAAGATCGGCTCACCGGCAACCTTCGCCTTGTGCGCGAATCGTCCGCGGAGCAGCGACCGATTGCGTGCGTTCGAGAATGCGACTGCCTCGAACCACGGAGTGACAGCGAACCTGGCAAGCTGCTCGAGACTCATGCCGATAAAACTCTTGAGTGGACAGCTCTCGTCGACGAGCCGGCCACCCTTGTCCCGACCAGCGATCGTGAGCGTCCGACCTTGCTTGCTGCACTCGAGCTCGCGATCGTCGATGTACCCCGTGACGAGTGGGACATCGTCGACGAACACCTGCACCGCAGCGTCAGGAACGCACAACTGATAAAGGTCCGATGTGGGTCCGGGCAACGTGACAGAGAATCCATCGGCAGGCGAAAGCATGTCACTGTCGATAGAATATGCCGACCACCGCTCGACGAGCTTTTCGCCGATCCGCACAGTGACGTTGTGCTCTCGCTGTTTCATCCAGGCAACCTCAGTCTCCGCCGTGGCTCGACCGGAGCGTACCCACGCAAGACCGTCCCTGCTTCGATCCGACTAGGATTGCGAATGTCATTGAGCTCGAGGAGCTGTTCATATCGCGCACTCGCCTCGTCGGCTCCGTAGGTCTTGGACGCGATCACCAGCAATGGCAATGGCGTCGTGACCGGAATCTCGCAAGTCTGATAACTCCGATCCCGGAACGTCTCGGACGCTCGACGACATGAATAGTGGAGCTTCTGGATCGATTGGACAAGCGGCCAGCGTTTGGGATCGGAGAACGCGTCGAGGCTATCGGTAGCAGTACTGATGCGATTCGAGAGAGCAGTGAGCTCCATTTCTACGTCGCGCACGGTGAGCGCTGCATTATCTGCCCATCCCTCGACGGTGGACACCGCGTCATCGGCAAGATCCGTCACCATGCCGAGGGAAGCAGCAATGGTATTCACAATCGCGGCAAGCCCCCGAACTTCCTCGACGCCGGCGAGCTTCGGTGCACCTGCACCAGCCTCGTAGATCGCTACCGAGGTCGAGTACTCGATGAACGTGCATTCGGCGTAAATCGTGTCTTTCGCGTCGGTCGCCGTCCAGAACCGGAACGGACCAACGCGAGCGTCATAGGAGCCCGTCAATGGATGCGTAAAAACGTACGGCTCTCGCGCTTTCACCTGGGCAGCGAAGGCAGCAAATCGATCGTATGGATCATCCATACCTGCACGAGAGAAAAAAATCAGTTGCGCCTCGGTTGTTCGCGCCTCGCTTCCCATGTCCTCGGAATCTGCGCCATCCCGTCGAGGATACTCATAGGAGACCACGCGCTGATTGGCACTGTCGTGTACCGTCAGCACGTCCAGAGCGAGGTCTCCCCAGCTTGCCGCGTGGAGATTCACTTGCCCCTCCTCTGCCGCGGGCTATTCTCGCCGTCGACCACGATCTCGGCCGGCTGCGTCTGCATGAGATGCTGTGCGGCCCTCTCGAGCTGGCGAGCTGCGCCAGCAAGAAAGCTGTCCGACCGCTCGACGCCGACCATCCCGCCAGCCTCGGGTAGCGTCGGAGTGCCGAGTCCTAACGCCTGATTGAACGATTGCTCTCGTTCCATCTGCTGCTTGCGGTCGATCTCCAACTCGAGTTGTTTCTTGCGCGCCTGCTGCTCTGGCTTTTGTCCTTCCTCGAAATCGAGGTATTGACCATGCACGTCCGCCACTCGATCGACCAGGGTATAGACAGCCCCCGCCGACAGAGCAACAGCCGCTCCCATGCCTACAGTGGCTGCCGTCGCTCCAATGCCCGCAGCCCCGGCAGCAGTGCCTACCCCTGCCCCCGCTGCGGCTCCTGCCGCGGCTCGTACCCCACCGCCGAGAAGTATGCTGCCAATGGTGCCAGCCGCCACCTTCGCCCCGAGGAGTCCGGCCAGCGTAGCAATCGGATGGTCGACCATCCACTGGACAATACCCGCGGCCTTCTCGAGTGCCGCCGTCATCTGCGGCAAATGCTTCTCGACCATAACAGCGAGCTTTTCGTTGATCGATTCCTGCGCCATCGCCATTCTGCCCGCCGTCGACGCCTGCCAATCGAGCGCATCCTTGCGCAACTCATCAGTCGTGAGAGCTTGCTGGCCAGCGGCGAGATAGCGTTCCATCTCTTTTCTGCCGCCGGCGAGGATAGGCTCCAGTGCCTTCGCTGCCTCATCGTTCCCGGCGAGGAGCTTCTGGATCTGCAATGCGTCGCCACCAGTAGCCTTGCCGATTCGATCGATGATTTCAAATAGATCGTCGAATTGACGCACGCCATCTTTCACCGTCGAAACCTTGATTCCAACCGCTTCGAGCTTGGGTGCGTTGCGTACAATGGAAGAAGCCAGCGCATTGATCGAGGTGCGTGTTCGGTCGGCGTCACCACCGAACTTCCCACCGACGATCTGGAACAAAGCACCCGTCTTGCTCACTCCCTCGATGCCTTGCCAACCCCTGAATTTCCGCACCTCGCCGCCTACTTCGGCCAGATTGGCGGCGAGTCCTCGTAGCGGCACTTGCCCGGTCTTGCCCTGCCCGAGAATGACATTGATCGCATCCCGCAGCTCCTTGCCACGAGTGCCAAACTGCCCAGAAAGAGCCGCGATCATACTCGCCACGTCGGCACCCTCGGCGCCAGTAGTAGCAAGCACTTCGTTGATCGACGAAAGCGACCCCTTCACCAGGTCGAGGTCGCCGGTGATATCGACGAGCTTTTCTGTTGCAGATAGGAGCTCCTCTGGAGCTACTCCCATCGCTGCCGCGGTATTCCGAATCTCCTGCCCGAGCGCTCGCGCATCATTGGTCGGCATGCGGAAAGCAATCCCCAGGCGAGTGATCCGTGCCTCGAAGCTGGCCACCTGCTTAGCGAGCATCGCCAATCCAGCGACACTCCCAAGCCCTCCAATCGTACCAAGCCCCGAGAAGGCACCGCGCATCGAGGAACCGAGATCCATGCGCACTTTCTGCGCCCACGTCTTGACCTTCGCTCGACTGGTGTGCAGCGCACCATCGAGCCGCTTGGTGTCGCCGCCGATGCGAACGACGGCATGAGCGCTATTCGCCATGCCGCCTCGCTAGCTGGCTAGATCGTGTGCGTGAGCTCCGAGCGTTGGGAGATACGACCACTGCCGGAGGTCCGCTCTTCTCGATTTTTCTGCTTTCCTCCTCGAGCATCCCATACTCCCATACCTGCCAGTCGGTCAACTCACGGGCTGGTGCGCCCCAGTAAGCAGATAACTCGCCAGCGCGCATGACCCGATAACGAGCAAGGCTGCTCTGTCCTTTTTTTTTACGGCACTGGTGATGGCCTGCATCAACTCCGACGAAAGCTCGCCTGGAGTCGGGTCTACCTCCGTCTGAAAATCTCGGTAGAACGAAAAAACGATCGCTCGCTCGTCGACGGTAGTATTACGTCGCATGTCGTCGGCGTCGACGGCAAACGGCATCTCATCTGGCCTGTCGCAATCACGACAGGCGCGAGCGAGAAGCTGGAGCATGACCTCGTCCTCAAACGTCGCCGTCACAACCGGCGACTCAGGCGGTAGCTTGAGTTGCCGGAATCGTTCGTAGGCACAAGCCAGGCACTCCTGGATCTCCTCGCAATTGAGAACCCGGATCAGGAATCGCAACTCCGACTCCGATGCATCCCGCCGCGGCCAACAGAACGACCGAAGCTCACGCCGCCCCCGACGAAGCTGCGCGAGCTTCGAGGATGCCTGTGCCTCTATCGTCGACGGTCGTTGCATCCCTATTCCGTCTTGTGATTGAGCGCAACGATCGTCACGGTGAATCCGACTTCACCTGCCGTCTCGAAACTCTTCTCGACGTTGGTCACGCGGCAGTCGACGAGAGTATGCCGCCGACCACCAGAGCCTTCCTGGTAGAGGAAGAGGAAAGTCTCCTTGTCGAGCATGAGATCGAACCAGTCGACTTCCGGCGTCGCCTTGATATCGACGACGTCGAGATCGACGCTGAACTCCGGGACTCCGTCGGTAAACCCGATCGCCTTGTTGTCCGGGTTGAGCGTCTTGACCACCGTCGTCGGGACGCTTCCCTTTGGTGAGATCTTTCGGACGGAGACCAACTCCTTGGATCCGCCCGAGTAGCTGATCTCAGGCCAGGCGTAGCTGACAATATCGAGTGCCATAGTCGGACTCCTACTCGATCACGAGGATATGCACCGTGCAGAGCTGGTGCAGGTTGGGGACGACGCTCGCAGGCAGCGACAAGTTTGCTCTCGTGAGCACAATGGCATCCTGCTCGACGAGATACTCGGCCTTGTGCGCGTCGACGTTCTGGAGATAGCCGAGCGCCTCGAGCTGATAGTCGACATCGAGTGCCGCGGTTTTCATCCTCGCCATCGTACGAGCAGTCCGACTCTGCCGGCGGAAATCGCGAGTCTGCCTGATGTCTTGCTGAATTGCACGGTAGACGAGCGTGCGAATATTCGAGATGTCGAGGAGATTCTCGAACGGCGCACCGCCGACATTCGTCTTGGTCGTGACGAGTCGAACAATCTTCGCGCCATCCTGCGTCTGGTTGATCGTGAGTGGAGTTACTCCGGCAGCAAGCGCAGTCTCGATCTCGGTGTGCGTGTAGACCGAAGCGAGCGGAGGCGGGTAGAGGTCGAGCTCCACGCCGTCGAAGCTCTTGTATGTTTTCTCCTCGGCTGCGACAGAAGTCGCCACCTGAGCGGCAATCTCTCCGGTCACATTCGGGAAAGCCTCGGCGGTGATGATCGATTCATACTCATCGTTGCAGTTTGTCGCGAGCGTCGTCGCCGTCGCCAGGCTGCCAATCTCGGCGAGGAATCCATTCGACCAGGCCTTGACTCCAGGGTTTGCCCTCGCCAGCGTGTAGGCCTTCAAGTCGGTCACGTCGACGGCAAGATGGTTGGCGATCGCGACGCTGTGGTACTGCTTGTCGGCGAGCGCATCGAGGCAGGCGGTGACGTCATAGCTGCCCGTCCCGGTCACGCCGGCTGCCGCTACCACCGTGATTCCTGCCGGGCTGTCGACCACCGTCGGCGTGCGGATATCATTCCCGTTCACGCCCTTGTTGATCGCGGTGCAGGTCACGACACCGTCTGTCCGTGTCGCTGCCACCGGCAGATCAGCCGCCATTGCATCAATCGCGCTCTTGAGCGCCGTCGCTGCGACGATCGCCGAGTCGTCAGTCGTCACACCAGCCCGAATCGTGCGACCTGCGATTCTGATCGTGACATCGCCGCTTGCCGTCGCGGTGCCAGTCACCGTCAGCGTGTACGTCGCTGCCACCGACGCACCGGCATCATCCTCGGCGCATGCCCAGATCTCTGGACTCTTGCCGTACTTGGTCGCCGCCTTGAATGCCGACTTCACCATGAGATCGATCTCGGAGCCAACGCCCCAGATCTCACCGTCGGTGCGAGCGAACATCCTCGTTGGCGTGTTCTTCGCTCCGCTGGTGCTCGCCTTGCGAGCACCGACAAGCGCAACACGCCACGAGATAGGCGTCAGCCCGCGGCTGCTCGTGGTATTGAATTCGTGATACGTGCCTGGCTCTCTCGTCGCAGAAGGCACACTGGTTTCGATCGTCATGGCTTACTCCTCGACGAGCACGAGATCGCCAGCCTTGATCCGGTGGCGGTAGTAGAGATCGTTGGGCACCTCGACGACTTCGATGCCGATCACTCGAACATCTTTGCCATCGACGAGTACCCGCTTCCCCGGCATCAGCACCGGCTTGCTTGAATCCGTCGCTCTGACTTTGATCTTCGCCTTCATCGTCACGCTCCCGGAGGAGTCAAAGTAATGTCACCCTCGACGACCGGGTTGACAGCCTCGCTGTCGTCGAGATTGTGCTCTACGTGGATCTCCTCGAGATCCTCTACGCCAGTCGCTGCCGGCCGATTGACATTTGTCTGCACGGTGTATCGAGCAGACCAAACGCAAAGGTCGGCGAGCTGATACTGTACCGATTCTCCCGTCGGCTGATACGTGCCTACTCCCGTCACGGTCGACTCGTACCCGGCCAGAATCTCGTGGAGGTCCTCGAGAATCTGATACACACCCGGGTCCTCGCCAGATGTCCCCCCACGAGCTCGAGCTGAAAAACTCCGAAGATTCCCCGAGCAGGCCAAAACGTCAATGTCGAGGTTGCGCAGATTCCGCGACCGCTCGACAGAGATGCACTCGAGGCTGGCATCTCCTGAACGAAGCAAGACACATGGCGTCCTACCGACAATCGCGTCCTTTACCTCGTCGACCTCGGCGCCCTCAAGCGGACCGCAGTACACCGTGAGCGCGCGCAGATATCCACCAGCACTGCCGCCGAGAGAAACCAGCTTGAGCGGCGCGAGGAGAGTCACGAGCTCGTCCTCGATGGCGCTCCGCACGGTGGTACTCATTTCGGCCACCGCCGCATGAGATGCCGGAGACCTCGCCTCGCTACTCGGTTGAGCAGCTTCTGCGAGAGCCACGCAAACGGTCTGGCAAAGAGCCGCACTCGACGCCCGCGACCTACGTGCCCTCCTCGATCATGTACCGACGAGAACGGCACAGCATTCGTCGTCTCAAGCCCGTCCTGAAAGGCCTTGTTCTTGTGCCAGGAAGTCTTGATCTTCCCCAGCATATTGGCGTAGCTGATACGAGTCGCCTTCTTGCCGCGCTTCCGCTTGGCGCGATTAAATTGCGCCTGCGCGAGAGCCAGATTCTTCCGCCGCTTCGCTCGCTCCTGATACGCCGCACTATACCCTGGCCAGCGGTTCCCCGTCGGACCTTCGCGTTTCACAAAATGCGAACGCAGATCGGCGATCACAGACCGACGCTGTGCCCACCAAAAGCCACGCAGGTTTTTGCCTGCCTTCGCCATGTCGGCAAAAGCCTGCTCCACACGCTTGATATCGACGTCGGCGGTCACCAATAGTCGTCCAGCGTCTGCCGGCTGATTGACTCGTCGGAATCGCGCTCCATCACCTCGGGCGCCACGTTGGAGCTCGCCGCCGGCAGAGGCTCTACGGCGAGCCCTCGAATCCCCTTCGCCACATCGCGCAAGAGGAGCAACCGCTCCTCATGGTGCGACTTGTCGTCATCGGTGGTCGCTCGGCGGGCATCCTTGAGCAGGAAGACCACCTCGCGAGCAGCCAGACGCCGGATGTCCTCGGGCGTCGACGCAAGCGGCACCGAGTATCGCTTCTGGAGATACCCGTCAATCCAAGCATCAGCCTCGGCTATCGCGTCGTTGAGCACCGCGGTATTGAGCGTTCCAGACGCCTCGATATCCGTGAGCTCGACGAGCTTTGCCGCGCCACCCGCCGCCTTCGTCACGTCCGCCTGTGAGCAGTACGCCACTAGCGCCGACTCCTATCGTGCTTTCGGCGAAAAGCAGAAGACGTCGCTAGTGGAGTACCGCTCATGGAAGAAGACGAAGCCGGCACCGTAGGAGCCACCATCGGTGCCGACTCCGTCGGCAGAATCTCTCGTACCTCAAGCTCCATCGGCAGAGACGAAAGCAGAAAAGCACGCTGTTCGACGGTCAGACGTTCAGCCGGGACCCGCAGAAATACGTCACTCGGCCAGTCGATCCCGCACCGCCGGAAAACCGGCTTGCGGGTTGACCGTGCCTCGTAGGCGATTGCTTTAGGATCCGGCTGTCTCATGACTAGGTCGTCGCGTTGCTGCCGTAGGCAAGCTGCCAGAGCCCGTAGACGGCGTTGTACCGTGCCGCAGCCCCGAACAGCAGTTGTCGATTCATGAATGGACCGGTGCCCTCGACGACGGCATCGGTCCAGATCGCCTTGCGCTCGCCGTAGAACAGCGGCTTGAGCGGTTTCGACAGGTCGAGCAAGAACCATTTGCCGTCGGTGATGTACGGCGAAACATGGAGCTCGACCACGTTGTAGTTGGTGTTGCTGGCGCCATTCGCGAGACGCTCGGCCTTCACGAGAGCGTTGGCCGTCGCACGATTGGACGGTCCAACGAGCAGATGCGATGGCTTGATGCCCAGCGGTTTGTTGTCGTCGCGCTGCAACGCCATCATTGCGGCAATGCCGGTGTCGAGCACGCTCGTATCGTCGAGAGTCGCCGTTGCGGTGTTCGACTGATTGCTGTGTTCTCCGTCGGTGTGCGAAGCGGAGAAAAACGCAACGCCATCGTAGCCGGCACCGTAGGAGGTCGTGGCGAATCCGCTAGTCAGGAGAGAGATGAAAAGCTCCTCCTGATGCTGGATGAAAGCCTGCGCCAGCATGTCGATCCGAGGCTGATACAGCCCGAGATTGTCATCCTCGAGATCGTTTTGATCGATCTGAAGGCTGCTCTCCCAGTCCTTCGAGACGAGCTGGTAGTTGAAATTGCGCAACCGCTCGAGCTGACGATTCCCGATCCACTGCTTCACCCCGCCGGGGAAGCCCAGCCAGTTGAATTGCAGCGTCGGACCGGACATCGGGAAGACCGATGCCAGCAACTTGACGAACGAATCGCCAGCGGCGAGATTCGCCAGCGCAGCGTTGAAACGCGCGTCGAAGACTACCTTCGCGGCGTCGATTTTGGATGCGTCGAGGAAACCCATATCATGCTCCTTCGCGACTAGCTGATCGTTGCGCCGATGATAGCGACGACTCGCCAGCCGCCGGTTGCGTGGTACTCGA
>JAZDLZ010000696.1:0-6447 GCA_043801535.1 Pseudomonadota bacterium | reverse complement strand
ACTGCCGGAACGCCCGCCTCCGGCATTGCCGGTTGGTTGTTGCCTGTTGCCTGTTGCCGGTCACCTGTTCTGCAGCGCAACGAACGAAGCTAGGCGGCCCGATCAGGCACATGCCGCCGTACGAAGTCCTGGACTCCGAATCCCAGGGTCGATCCGGTTTTCTTGCATTCGCCTGCCGTGACGTATACTGCTTCCCATGCGAGTACCCGCCCTGAGCTCTGCGCCCGAAGTGTTCTTGCGCGTTGCTGCTGCCCACTTGGCCTCGCTCGAGGCTGATCCGGATACGAGCGTGCTGGCCGAGCCAGTCCGGGCCGCCACCGAGAGGTTGCGGCTGGCTGGCCAAAGGCGGCAATTGGCGTGGGAAGCGGCCACCGCCAAGCTAGCGCTACGGGAACGGGCTGACTACGAAATGGATCGCACCGTCCGAGAAGTGCACGCCATGGTCTTGGCCGCCGCCGGAGGCGATCGAAACCGCGGTCCCTATTGCGAAGTATTCCCGACCGGTCTCGTAAAAATACTCACTGCGCCACTCACCAGGGCATTGGAGCTGCTTCGCGGGCTCGAGTCGCGGCTCGAGAACACGCTAACCTTGGCAAGCCAGGCCGGAGGCATTCGGCTCGCTTGCCAAAAGCTCGACGAGGCATCTCGCTCCTACACTTCGGCGGTCCACGAAGAGGCCGAGGCAGCGGCGGAGCTCGAGCTTGCCAAGACAGAGTGGCGACGCCAGTACCGGGCAAGCTACGGCGGTCTACTCGATCTCCTCGGGGATCGCGCCCGTGTCGAGAGCTATTTCCTGCCAGTGCGCGGCGCCCCTCAATCCGACGAGGATTCGCAAGTGTGCCTGACCTGTCCGAGCGAACGTGGCAACCACGCCAAACGGGGACAAGAGAACGACCGCTGAATCTCAGGCAAACAAGCCAGTAGGCCAAACGGGGAAACGAACGGGGAGACCAATGCGACGGCAGGAGCTCGAGAAATATCTGGCAACGTACCTTCAAGTCGACCGATATGCCGACGACGGAGTGAACGGGCTCCAGATCGAAGGGAAAAGCGAAATCCGACGAATCGCGGTGGCAGTTTCAGTGTGCGCCGAAGTGATCGCAGGTGCGGCAGCAGCCCGAGCCGATGCGCTTCTCGTTCACCACGGGATCATCTGGCGAGGCGACTGGCCGCTCACGGTGACCGGGGTCCTGCGGGGACGAATCAAGAGTCTCCTCGACAGTGACTGTAGTCTCTTTGCCTACCACCTGCCTCTCGACGCTCATCCCGAGGTCGGCAACAATGCCGTCGCAGCCAGAGCACTTGGCTTGACCGGGCTCGAGCCCTTTGCCGAGTACCACGGAACGGCGATCGGCTACCGCGGTGCGATGCCGTTTCCGATCTCTCGCCACGAATTCAAGGAGAAGCTCGAAAGCTACTACGGACACCGAGCTTTCATGGTGGCGGCCGGGACGGAGATGCTGACCCGCATCGGAGTCGTATCCGGTGGCGCAGCCCGCGAAGTGAAGTACGCTGCCGCCCTGAATCTCGACGCCTACGTTACCGGAGAAGCAGGAGAGCCGACGACTCACTATTGCCGCGAGGCAGGCGTGAGCTTCTTTGCCATGGGACACTATGCCACCGAGAGGATTGGCGTGCGCGCGCTGGCAGCGCATCTCGAGTCGAGGCTCGGGCTCGAGACCATCTTTCTCGAGGCAGAAAACGAAGCGTAGCACGCGCCGGTCCCCGATCCGGCGCTAGCGCGCCTCAAGACCACCCCTCCGCGCGGCGAAGCCACGCTGCGCTCGTGGTCACTATCGCCGTTTTAGGGCCGGTCGTTTCGCCTTGACCCTCTGATGGCAGGTGAGTATCATGCCCACCGTTTTCGCTTTGGGAGCCTTGGCGGCGAGACAGTCCTTTTTCGCCGCACCGTATTGGAATGTTCTGTTTTCCGCGTCGAGGGTCGAGTAGGAACCTGCTCGACCACTACCAGGAGCCTCGCGCCGCCAGCATTGCAGGGGTTGCAATAGTCTTGCGGCCGGTGCTTCGGTTTTGCTGGAGCTAGAGGAAGGCATGTCCATCTTCTTCGCGCTGCGTCCTTCAGATCTCGAGGCATTTCACAAGCTGCAGGAAACCAGCGGCCAGAATCTTCATCGGTGCATGCAGTGCGGCCAGTGCTCGGCCTCCTGCCCGATGTTCGCCACTGGTGAGTCCCAGGCATCTCCCCGTCGGGTGATGCACCTGCTGCAACTCGGCCTGGTCGAGGAGCTTGCTCGCCTCAACACCCCCTGGGTGTGCGCCTCGTGCCATACCTGCCAGGCCCGCTGCCCGCGCAGCGTCGACCTCCCACGGGTAATGGAGGCAGTCAGGCTACTGACGCTACGCCGCAACATCAACTTCATCGAGCCGGCGAAAATACCGGCTCCGATCATCTCGAGGGCGCCGCAGATCGCCATGGTAAGTGCCTTCCGCAAGCTGACCGCGTGAGGATCGCAATGAAGATCGCCTACTACCCGGGCTGCACCCTGAAACACACTGCGCAGAATCTCGAACAGCCTGCGCTTGCCGCCCTGAAAACGCTGGGCGTCGAGGTCGAAGAGCTGCCTCGCTGGAACTGCTGCGGCGCGGTGGCTTCGCTCTCGCAGGATGACTTGCTGCGCCAGGTCGCCCCAGTTCGCAACCTGATCCGCGCCCTCGAGCGAGGGGCTGACAAACTTCTTACCCTCTGCGCCCCTTGCTACAACACGCTGGCGCGCGCCAACCAGCTGGTGCGCGAGGATGCCGAGAAGCGCAAGACGCTCAATACCTTCATGGAGGAGGAGCCCGACTACCAGGGCGAAGTGAAGGTCGTCCATCTTCTCGACTACCTCCGTGACGAGGTCGGTTTCGACAAGCTCGGGCAGAAGGTAGTAAAACCGCTCACCGGCATGAAGATCGCGCCCTACTACGGCTGCACCCTGTTGCGGCCGAAGGCCGTCGCCATCGAGGAGCGACCTACCCTTCTCCACCGATTCATCGAGGCAATTGGCGCCACGCCGGTAGATTTTCCGGCGATGACCGAGTGCTGTGGCTCCTACCAGATTCTCGGCAACGAGAAAGCAGCGCTCGAGGCATCAGCGTCGATCCTCTCCGCGGCCTCTGCCAGGGGAGCCGACGCAATCGTATCCAGTTGCCCACTGTGCGACTACAACCTCGGCGCGAGGCAGGCCGATATCAAGGCGTTACGACCGAGCCTCGAGGATACGCCGACCTATTATTTCACCCAGCTGATGGCACTCGCCCTGGGACTCCCAGCTGCGACCTGCCGCTTCGATCTGAGCCCGCCAGTGTGCCGGGCGCTCCTCGAGCAGCAGAGCTTCGTAAAGCAAGCGTCGCAGTAGGAGTCGTGCTGCCAGAGAGTGCCGAAAAGTGCCAGACGCAGCGAGAAGAAACAACCAAGCAATGCCAAGCCAGCGCAGCGAGGTACAGATGACGACGGAAGTTACCGCCTCTACGGAGAAGCTGATCCCCGTCTACATCATGGGGAAGAAGTACGACGTCCCCGAATCATTGACCATCATGAAGGCGATGGAGTATGCCGGCTACAAGTACATCCGCGGCTGCGGTTGCCGCGGTGGCGTGTGCGGCGCATGCTCGACGGTATACCGCAAGCCGGGCGACTATCACATTCGGGTGGGCCTGGCCTGCCAGACGGTAGTCGAGCCGAACATGTATCTTGCCCAGCTCCCCTTCTATCCGGCGCTGCGCGCATCGTACGAGCTCGCGGGCCTGCCAGCGCAAGCGGAATCGGTGTTCCGCCTCTATCCAGAGCTCTTCCGCTGCATGGCCTGCAACGCCTGCACCAAGGTCTGTCCGATGGACGTGCAGGTAATGGACTACGTCTCTGCCCTCAAACGCGGCGATATCGCCGCTGCCGCCGAGATCTCGTTCGACTGCATCCAGTGTGGGCTGTGCGCAAGCCGCTGCATGGGCGAGCTGCCGCAGTATCACATTGCCCAGCTTGCCCGGCGACTGACCGGCAGCAAGATCAAGCCGCGCGCCAGGCACCTGGACGAGATGGTCTCGAAGATCGAGGGCGCACATTTCAAACCAGTGCTCGGCGAGCTTATGACGCTGAGCACCGATCAGCTCAAGAAGCTGTACCAGTCTCGCCAGATGGAGCCGGCGATGACCGGCGAGGAGTGGAGGCCCGAGGCAGCGACCGGCCTCTGATGAACGTCCGGCAGCAATCGGCGGGCCATCACTCTACTGTCCGTTGGCTATCATTTGTCGTGAGGTGATCCAATGCCATACCCGGAACAACTGAAGCAGCTCATCAAGGTCGTCGAGAGTACCCGGGCTAAACGGGTGGAGCAGAAGAAGGCGGGCTGGGAGTTTCCCTTCCTTTCGCTCGACGAACGTAAGGAGATGCTCAAGCATCACCCTGACTTCAAGGAAGAAGGGCGCCGTGAGCTGAGGGTTGGCCCGAGCAAGGGATATCGGGTCGCCCACGAATTCGCCGATCTCCTCGAGGCGCGTAGCCGAGTCGAGCCGGACAAGGTCGGTCTCGCCACTCCGACCTACGAGACCGACGTGCTCGTCATCGGCGGCGGCGGTGCTGGTACCTCGGCGGCGCTGCTCGCTCAAGAGCAAGGCGCCAAGGTCATCATCGCCACCAAGCTTCGTCACGGCGATGCCAACACGATGATGGCCGAGGGAGGAATCCAGGCCGCCACCAAGGGTGAGAAGGATTCGCCGTACTTTCACTACCTGGACGTGATGGGTGGCGGGCATTTCACCAACGTGCCCGAGCTCGTCAATGCCCTGGTCACCAACGCTCCCTCCACCATCCAGTGGCTGCAAGACCTGGGAGTGAGCTTCTCCAAGTATCCAGACGGACGCCTCCACACCATCCATGGCGGTGGCACCTCCCGGAAACGCATGCACTATGCCGCCGACATCACCGGCGCCGAGATGATGCGCACCATGCGCGACGAAGCGCGGAATCGCTGTGGCGACATCACCGTGCTCGAATTCGCGCCCGCAGTCGAGCTGGTCCTCGACGAGCGTGGCCACTGCGCCGGCGCGGTGCTCTACAATCTCGAGACCGAGGAATACTTCCTGGTCAAGGCGAAATCGACCATCCTGGCGACTGGTGGCTCTGGCCGACTCCACGTCCAGGGATACATGACCACCAACCACTACGGCGCGACCGCCGACGGTGTCGTCCTTGGCTACCGTGCCGGAGTGCCGGTTTGCTTCCTGCACACCGTGCAGTACCACCCGACCGGAATCGTGTTCCCCGAGCAGGCCGAAGGCATCCTGATAACCGAGAAGTTCCGCGGTTCGGGCGCCAACCTGGTCAACCTCGAGGGCGAACAGTTCGTGAACGAACGCGAGCCTCGTGACGTCGAGGCTTCGTCGATCATCAGAGAGTGCGCGATCAAGAGCAAGGGCATACCTACTCCGTCGGGTAAGCAAGGAATCTGGCTCGACTCCCCGATGATCGAGATGCTCGCTGGCGAGGGCGTCGTCAAGCGGGAATTCCCTGGCAAGTACATCCTCTACAAGCGCTTCGGCATCGACATCTCCAAGGAACCGATGCTCATCTTCCCGACGTTGCACTACCAGAACGGCGGGCTCGAGTACACTGCCGAGTGCACGACCAAGGTGCCCGGCCTGTACGTGGCCGGCGAAGTCGGCGGCGGCGTTCACGGCGCCAACCGGCTGATGGGCAACTCGCTCCTCGACATCGTAGTGTTCGGTCGCATTGCCGGCAAGAACGCGGGCACCTACGCCAAGAAGGCCACCAGCCCTGGCAAGCTGAGTCTCGACCACGTGCGCCGCTACAATCGCGAGATCGAGCAGGCCGACATCGGCGGCAACCGAGTTGCCCCCATGCTGCTGCCAGACTACACGACCCCCGAAGTTCGGACGCGCCAGCTCACCACCCAGTACCTCGGGACTCTTCGCTAGCTCTCTTTGTTTCTGTTTTTTCTGGGAAAGCTAGAACGTAAGGACGCGGTCGGCTTCGAGGACCGCCATGCCCACCTCACCGAGCTTGGCCTGCCGGCAGCCTTCGACGAGGTCTTGCACGGTCAATCCCCGGGCTTCCATGCAGGTCTCGCAAACCAACACCAGCCCGCGACGAACAATGGGGGCAAGCATCCGGGCAATGTTGTAGTAGCCGTTCGGCGTCGTCTGGCCAGCCTTGGCGCAGTGCACCGCGTCGCCGAGAAGCGCCACGGTCAGCTCGCAGTCCTCCTCTAGCTTGAGCAAGACGTCGGCCAAACGGAGAGCATTGAAGCTGCGTTCGCTTCCGTATGGTGCGTCATTCAGGATCACTACGACTTTCATGGTCATTCCCCTTGTTGGTTTGGTGCTCCTAACGATCGGGTCGAACGGACGCGCAGGTCGAACGGACGCGGACTGTCGCCGGCAGGAAGCGAGGGGATCCCTCAGCCTACTGCTACTACTACGGGGTCAACG
>JAZDLZ010000694.1:0-2184 GCA_043801535.1 Pseudomonadota bacterium | reverse complement strand
AAGACGGCGAGCTGACCAATGCCAATACCATCGTCGGCACCCCGCTCTACATGGCGCCCGAGATGTGGCGGGGCGAGCCAGCCGGTCGCGCTGCCGACGCGTATTCGCTGGGAGCGGTGTTCTGTGACGATGCGACCGGGCCACGATCCGTTCGTGTCGCTGCTGGCGGCGCTTTCCCGGCCGCTGCAAATGACCGAGACCAGGCTTGGCAGGCACTTGCTCGCCGATCCGGCCTGGCTGGCGCGCGAGCTCGACTACCGTAACCAGCGCCTCCTCCTCTTGATCGACCAGCTCGAGGAGGTTGCCACCCTGAGATCCGCGGCTTCCTCCACCGGCGACCTGGTGTCGGTGCTCGGCAGCTTCCTTGGCTCCTTTCCGACGATCCGCATCCTGGCCACGGTGCGCAGCGACTATCTGGGCCGGCTCGACGAGCTCGTTGCCGACGCCCAGGCCGGCACCCTGCCGCTCCTGCAGTTCGCTCTCGCCACGCTCTGCCTCGTCGAGCCTCCCACCCCGCCGAGCTCCTCCAGCGCCTCCACCGGAATCACCTTGCGCTCTCGGTCGTGATCCCCCCACAGCTCCGCCAGTACGAACGACAACAGCGGCAAGCTCACAACCGGCCTCGCCGGCGCCAGCGCCACCGCCGCCGAAAGCAGCTCCTCTCCGAGCCGCCCTGCCTCGCGCAGCCGCTCCAGGAAATCCTGGCGCAGCGAGAACACCGTGCGCAAGCCAGGATCGAGCACTCCCAGAGATCCCAGCGCTGCCAGAAACGCCGCCCGTTCCGCTGCCGAAGCAAGAGTGAACACCTCCTCGAGTTGATCGACCACCAGCAGCACGGCATCGTCGCACTGTTCCCGCAATCGTCGTCCGAGCCCGTGAGGTTGCGCCCGGATCTCCCCTGCCAGCTCGTCCACGATGCTCCTGTTTTCGCCTTTCTCGTCGTCCTTCTCCTCCTCGTCATCGTGCTCCAGGATGCCGAGCATGCCCACCAACTTGTCCTCGATGCTGGCCACCACGCTATCGGTCGCTTTTCCCGCCGGCTTGCCCCCGGCTCCCTTCTCTTTCTCCCGCTTCTGTCTCTGCTCTCCCTCTTTTACTGGTTTATGAACAGGGCGACACGACACGCCTTGGAGGGACAGATGATGGACGCGAGCCCGAAGTTCTCGATCCAACTAGACCAGACCAGGCTCAACGATGTCCGTTCGCGCCGGCAGCGCAGCGGTGGGCAGCGGGCGGCGCTGCTACGTGGCATCTCGGACGTCCGGATCTCGGACGCTTGTCCGGAATTCGGACGCTGGACGCGGGTCAGCGAATGCTATCCGGCGAGAATCACAGAGCAGCGTGTCCGGCACGAGGTCTGCTTGTCACCGCCAATCATGCCCTCGCTCCTTCACGAAGCGTTCGCCCTGCTCGTACGCCAGCGACCTACGATAGCTGCCGATTTCTTGCGCGACATCTTCGGAATCGCCGTCCCCGAACACTCCTCCGCCAATCTCGAGCACGCAGACTTCACCCAGATCGTGCCGGTCGAGTATCGCGCCGACGTCGCCATCCTGCTCGCCGGAGAAAAACCGGTGTTCGGCATTGTCGTCGAAGTCCAGCTATCACAGGACCCCGACAAGCCGCGGGTCTGGCCGCTCTACGTTGCCGCCCTTCGTGCCCGCCGCGACTGCGACGCCTGCGTGCTGGTGGTCACGCCCGACGAGAACGTGGCGGAATGGGCGCGCAAACCCATTGCCATCGGCCCAGGCTCGTACGTCACTCCGTTGGTCCTCGGCCCGCCATTGCTGCCCTCACCGCCGTCGAACGGCTCGACGCCGATCGGGCGATTCTATACACTGATCTCATCTACGACGCACTAGTTTATGAACAGGGCGACACGACACGCCTTGGAGGGACAGATGATGGACGCGAGCCCGAAGTTCAAGCGAAACCAGTTCGTGCGTGAGTACATAGAAAGACGCCACAAGGAGATCGCGACAATGAGCGAGGAGGAGTTGGCGGCGGACTGTCGACCCAACTAGACCAGACCATGCTCAACGATGTCCGTTCGCACCGGCAGCGCAGCGGTGGGCAGCGGGCGGCGCGGCGGGTAGAGGGCGGAAAGGTCGATTGCCTGGTAGTCGCCGACCTCGGTGGCCGCGTACAGGCGGCGAGACTGGCTGTCGACGAGGAGGTGAATGA
>JAZDLZ010000764.1:0-2269 GCA_043801535.1 Pseudomonadota bacterium | reverse complement strand
CGAAGTGGCGATCCTGGGAATACGGTCTCTGCTGAGCATTCCGAAACGCCCCTGGGAAATACGGGCGCTTCTCACCCAAGTGCTGGAGCAGGGCAATAGGGCGATCGGCCTCTCCTTCGTGATGTCGGGCTTTGCTGGACTGGTTCTGACGTTCCAGTTTGGCGAAGGCCTGCAGCGTTTTGGAGCGCGCCAGTACATTGGCCAGCTCACCGCGCTGGCGCTCTTGCGTGAGCTAATGCCAGTGCTCACCGCGTTGATTCTGGGAGGTCGCATTGCTGCGGGGATTGCCGCTGAGCTGGGAGCCATGGTCGCCTCGGAGCAGGTCGACGCGATCCGAGCACTGGGTGCTGATCCGCTCAAGAAACTCGCCATGCCGAGAATCGTTGCAGCAACGGTCGTGCTCCCGCTGTTGACCGTTCTTGGCGACGTCGTCGGCGTCGTTGCCGGCATGGGAGTTGCTCGTCTCGAGTTCGAGGTGCCGGCGCATTGGTACCTGCTTACCGTGCGAGATTTTCTCCTGGTGTCTGATTTTCTCAGCGGCGTCGTGAAGTCGGCCGTCTTTGGGTTGGTTCTGGGAGTCGTGGCGTGCGATGCCGGCCTTCGCAGCCGTGGGGGCACCGAGGGGGTGGGCCGCGCCACCACCAGCGCGGTGGTCGTGACTTCTCTCACGGTCATCATCCTCGACTATCTATTGAGCCGAATGCTGTTTCCGAGCCCGGGAGTCGGCAGGTAATGGGACCGTTCGACTTGCCTCCGGTGATCCGCTGCGTGGACGTGGCCAAGCGATTCGGCACGAAGGTTGTGCTCGACGGTCTGGCGCTCGACGTCAACAAGAGCGAAACTCTCGTTCTTCTCGGACGATCGGGCACGGGCAAGAGCGTGCTGTTGCGCCTTCTGCTCGGGCTCATCCGTCCTGATCGAGGACAAATCTGGATTGGCGATCGCGAAATCGGCGGCGCGAGCGAAAGGAGCCTGGCCGAGATTCGCCGCCGGATCGGTATGGTCTTCCAGGGGGGAGCTCTCTTCGATTCGCTCACGGTCGGTGAGAACGTGGCCTACGGATTGAGAGAGCGGATGTGTCTATCGACGCCTGCGATCGAACAGCGGGTGTCCGAGTGCCTGGGACTGGTTGACTTGCCAGGAATAGATTCGCTCATGCCCAGTGAGCTTTCGGGAGGAATGAAGAAACGCGTGGCCATTGCCCGGGCGATTGCTCCTTCGCCCGAAATTTTGTTGTTCGACGAGCCCACCAGCGGGCTCGATCCGGCGACAGCGCGGCGGGTGAACGAGCTTGTCCGCGACCTTCGATTGCGCCTCGGGATGACGTCGGTGGTCGTGACCCACGATATCGGCACCGTTCGCATCGTCGGCGATCGCATTGCGGTGCTCGAGCGAGGGATCGTCGGTTGGGCGGGGCATTGCTCGGCGTTGGACGATTCGCGCCCGCCTTCTGCATTGGTCCGGTTTCTCGGCGAAGAGGAGGGCGCACCGTGGATTCCACCCGCCGGCTCGCACTGAAGACCGGAGCGTTCGTCGTCACTGCGATCGCAATCGCGTTCGTCATCCTCGTGGTGCTCGGGCGCGAGCAGATGTGGTTTCGCCGCAAGATCACCGTCCATGCTGCCTTCCCGGACGTCGCTGGTCTGCAGGAAGGTTCGCTGGTGAGGCTTGGCGGGCGAACTATCGGTTTCGTCTCGGAGGTCCGTTTCGCTGGTGACGATTGGGCCAGGGATCCGATGAAGGCTCTGATCGTTTCCTGTCGGGTAAGGAAAGACCGGACGGATTGGCTGCGGACCGACAGCGTGGCGAGTATCAGCACTCAAGGCCTCCTCGGCGACAAGCTACTCGAGATAAGGCTGGGATCGCCTGGCGCTGCCAGGGTGTCCGATGGTGGTTGGATCGCCGGGAAGCGGCCAGCCGAGATCGATCGCCTCATTGCCGCGGTGACCAACGACGCCGAGCTGGCAGGGCAGGTGCTGGCCAGAGTCGAAGAGGCTAGCCGTGGCCTCGGGAAGGAGGACGGTGAGGATCTCGGCCGACTGCTGGCCACGCTCAACAGGGTGGCGACGAGAATCGAAGAGGGACCAGGAGCACTGCACGAAGCCGTGTACGGGTCAGCGCTCTACGAGGCGGTGAATGGCACCGTCAGAGCTAGCGAACGGGCTGCGCTGGCGATCGGTGAGGCTGCCAGTGAGATCGATCGGGTCTTTGGCGCTCTCCGGGTGGATGTCCCGACCAGCGACTTGCTCGTCGACGCGGCTCTGGCGGC
>JAZDLZ010000641.1:0-6458 GCA_043801535.1 Pseudomonadota bacterium | reverse complement strand
CGGACTCAAGGACCGATTCAATCGGGGCAGAGAAAGGCGCCTGTCAATGTCCGCGCGCGGCCATCGACACCTCGGGAGCATGGTTCGGGATGTCGAAACGGAGCCGACGAGATTGCCATCTCGACGGACTTCGCATTCGTGTGCGTCCGCGTCGGGCGTGGGACGTGCTTCCAAGGCTCGATGCAAATCGGACTGCGCCACGTCCGCCGCCGAAACTCGAGCCTATCGATATCTCTTCGAGCTGGCCCGAAATGCCCTCTCCCTCCGAGAATGAACTGCTTGCCCGTTGCGCTAGCCCATTTGCGACGCAGCAAACCAACTTGTCGGTATCTACAACTGAATTCTGACGCGGTAGGTTTGTATTTGGCACAGGACGGGATGCGTCGTGTCGCCCGACAATGATCGGCACGTCTGGTGCGAGTCTGGCAATCACTGGGGCACCGGAGTCGGGATGCAAGCGAAGAGGCGTTTCGGTCGAGGACGAAGAGTGCGAGGTGGGTGATGTGGAACCGGCTCCCAGTATGACCAAGTTCATGACGTCCTTGGATAGAGCGCGTTCGGGTATCCAGGCATCGAAGTCATACGGATCATCCGACCCGGTGGCGGTGACACGCACCCACTCGTTGTTTCTCGTCAGAATACGTACGTTCTGGCCAAACTCGACGGCGATTTTGCCGATTTCTTTTCCTTCTCTGTGGCCAGACCCTGGCCTTGCATTCGCTGCTCGATGGCATAGCCGATTTCGACCGATCCTCTCGCTGGACTCAAGCCAACGTGGCCGACAAGCGTGCCTGTCTCCTTCTGCTCGATGCCGAAGACATACGGCTTCACCCGTGGATCTGGAGGGCTGTCGGTAAGGGCAATGAGGTCGCTGACCACCTGTGCGGCATGGCTTTCGTCGCGGTAGACCTGATCAGGGATCCACCGACGCAACCCATCCTCTCCGCTCATTGCGAAGACTTTCGGCACGTCGGCGAGCGAGAAGGGGCGCAAGATCAACCGTGCAGTGGAGATCATGGCCGGCGAGTGTACAGTCAAGGAGAGTCCACTCACCATTTCCAGATCCATCCATGAAGCTGACCAACGATAGCTACGTCATCTTGATGGGCACCAAGAATTTCACCGAGCGCTACTACCGCGACAAGGACGGATGGCTGAAGGTCAGCGCTCGTGGCCGAGTATTCCGGATGACCGCCGAGCAGGTCTTGAACCACCTTCTGCCGGCGCTGGCCGGCATCAAGCCTGGCCTGACAATCAGGGTTGAGCACCGCGAACGCGAATAGGCTGACGGCAGGGGTTACCGTCGAAGCCTGCCAGATGAGCATGCCCACGGCAACGGGCTCGCAACCTGTCTGGTAGCTGAGGCGGGCAGGGTGGCACCGTGGCACGCACCGTCGGGAGGTTTGCTATCTGCTATCCGTGTGCTAAAGTCTTGATTCAAAGGAGGCCACCATGCTGCTCACTGCATCCACGCTCATGTCGTCGGGCCTCGCCTTGATGCTCGGTTGCTAGCCTAGCCTCGGAAGGGCGGCTATCTGCGACCGCAGGTGAGGCTCTCACAGAACAAGTGTTCGTTTTTTCGTGGGAGTCTTCATGTCTTCAAGGAAGAATGCGCACCGGCCTAGAGGCGGTGTGTCGAATGGGTGTCCCGAGGCTGGAGCTGAAAGGCATTTCAATCAGAGTGGTAGAGCGCGGAAGACCAACCAGCTCTGCCGTGAGGTGCAACGCACTCTAGCCGCCGCGCTCGGCGCTCTCGACGATCCTTCGCTCTTCGGCTTGACTGTCGATACCGTAGAGCCGGCGCCGGATGCTGCGCGTCTGCTCGTGACCGTCGTCCCGGCACCAAATCAAGACAGCTTCCAGGAGATTCTGGAACGCCTACGTCGTTTGACTGGGTTCCTGCGGTCAGAGATTGCCGTCGTGCTTCAGCGCAAACGTACGCCCGAGTTGGCGTTTCGGTTCGCGGCTCCATCTGCGGATGAGGACAGCCATGAATGAACGCTGCTGGCTGGCGGATCCTCTTTCTGTAGACGTCACGCGTGTGGTGGCGCGACTCCGGCGGGCCGAGGATGTGCAGCACATTGCCATCATGCCCGACGTGCATCTTGCCAACGAGGTTTGTGTTGGCATGGTGGTGGCGACCACCCATGTCCTGTTCCCTGCCGCGGTTGGCAGCGACATCGGCTGTGGTATGGCGGCGTTACGATTCGATCGCGCAGCCAGCACTCTTGCCGACGGTGCGCTCGCGGCCAAGCTCTTGGATGGACTCGAGCGCGCAGTGCCCAAGCGGCGCTGGTCGCGAAAAGCCGCACCTGCAATGCCGGACGAGCTCGGCACCGGGTCGCTCAGTCACTCGCATCTGGAGTCGATTCGGGACGGCGACGGGCGACTTGAGCTCGCCACGCTGGGTAGCGGCAATCACTTCGTCGAGCTTCAGGCGGACGAGGAGGACGCGCTCTGGCTAATGCTGCACAGTGGCTCGCGCTGCATGGGCCCGGCAATTCGCCACCATCATGAGATCGCGGCAGCTCGCAGTTGTTCCGGGCTTGTGTATCTCGAGGTGGACTCACCGGACGGTCAGGCATACCTTGCCGACGTTGCCTGGGCATCGCGCTATGCTGCGGCGAGCCGGCAGCATATGGTGGAGCGCGTGGCAGCGCTCCTCGAAGAAACTATCCAAGCCCACGCTATCCAAGAGTCCTTCTTTTCGTGCGAGCACAATCACGTGCGTCGTGAGCTGCACGGGGGCAAGGAGCTGTGGGTTCACCGCAAAGGCGCAATCCATGCTGGTGCCGGCGAGCCGGGGATTGTCCCCGGTTCGATGGGGACACCAAGCTTCCATGTCCAGGGTCGTGGAAACCCGGAGTCGCTGTGCTCGAGCTCGCACGGTGCAGGTCGATCAATGAGCCGCTCCGAGGCCCGACGCGCGGTCAGTGCCCGCCGCCTTGCCGACGAGATGGATGGAATCTGGTACGACCATCGCCTCGGATCAGGGCTGCGCGACGAAGCTCCCTCCGCGTACCGGGACATCGGAAAGGTCATGCGGGCACAGCGCGATTTGGTTCGCATAGTGCGCCGCCTTCGCCCGGTTCTCTCATTCAAGGGAGTGTAGCCAACCCGACGAGCAACGCCTGCGCCCGTGTGCCTTTTCGGAATGGAGCTCCCTCTGCTGGGCTCTCCAGAGGGCTTCGTCTAGGCGCAGCTTCAACCGTGTGGCGACCCCCCCTACTATCGACCACGTGTCCGGGACGAGGTCGACAATGCAGCCGCTCGCCGTGAGGATGGTATCCGGAAGAAGGGCAGCATCCATGTGCTCTGCACGTCTTGCTGGCAGGGTGATGAAGTAGCCGCCCGACACGTATTCGCTGAGATCCATGGCGGGTCGTGGGCTCATCCGTGGTCTCTCATGAGCTCAAGCGCCAGCTCGTCGACCAGCCGATGGTTCACGTCGTTGGGGAGGTTCGAGTTGGCGGCGGCGGACTCCAGGTCCTCCTGCAGTCGGGCAGCGGCGGCCAACAGGTCCTCGAACGACATCGAGCCGTCGCGGATAGCGATCAATTCGGCGGCATCCGGGCGACGCACCAGCAGCTCTCCGTTCTCGAGCGCTTCGAGCCCCATCCGCATCAGCCGGATCAGATGCATGGCATGCTTGGTGTCATAGCCGTGCTCGCGCTCAAGCTCGGCGCGGGCGCGGTTTCGCTGGCTCTTCCAGGTCTGGTACGAGTCCCAGTGTTTCATGGCGGCGCGGTATCTCTTCTCCGCGTTGAGCGTGGCGATCACGTCAGGTGGCAAGCTCAGCGCGTGACTGGCCACCGCTCGCATTCGATCTTCGAGGTTCTCATCCGAAGCGGAGAGCACGTCGCGGAAGAATGCGTCCATGCGCTCCTGCACCGCGATCCGAGTGGCTTTGGGCATGTCGATGTTGTCGATGCCGTAGCTGCGAATCTTCTCGGCGATGCTCTGCTCGATCCGGTTCTGGTCGTCTTGGCTTAGAGTGCCGCCTGCCGTCGGAAGGCCGAATTCCTCGCGGGACGGCTTCTTGGTTGGCGGGCTTTGCAGCCACGAGCGATGGGTCTTGATCTTCTTGAGCTGAGCCATCGCGTAGCCGAGAAAGGTCTGCTGGACCTTCTTGGTCAGGAAGCGATTACGCTCGCCATGCAGCCGGCGCCACGCCGCTGTCTCGAAGACCCAGTCCTTTTCGTCGGCAAACAGGATCTCCAGGGCATTGGGGTTGGCCTCGGCGCAGAGCCCAACGAACTTGGCGATGTCGAAGATCACGCATTCCGTCTTGATATCGAGGCCGCGCGCGGCAGTGGGGTGCGCCTGCAGACGAGGCGTCACCGAGGCAGCGAGACTGCCGCATGGCGGCCCTTCATACTGCTCGAAGGTCGAGAAGAGAGAGAGCCGCACCGGCAGCGGCGCGACGCAGACACCGCGCAGATCGACATCCGATCCCTCGCGCGCGGTACCGTGAGCCTGGCTGCCAGCGAGGGTCAGGAAGATCGTGTGTTGCTCGACTGAGAACATCAACCCTCTCGGTCGCCCCGATCGCCCGCTTTGGCGAGACGGAGTCGGACCACGAAGTCATCGAGCGCAGCAGTGGACGTCGCTTCTTCCGGGAGGTGGCTTACGTCGTGGGCCTGCTGCAACTCGACTTCGAGCCGATCGAGCAGAACGTTGTGCTCGGCAAGCTCGCGCTCGTTGAGGAGGAGCTTCTCTGCCCCAGCCCGCTTGCGCGCCACGAGCTCGTCGATCACCTCGATGCGGAATCCCACGTTCAGGAGCGGAAGGTTCGCAATTACTTCACCCGTTTTCATGAGGTGAATGCCAGTGAGGAGCACCCGGTAGGCGTAAAGCAGGTGCTTCACTGTTGGCTCGGGCTCAGCAAGCCGGCGGCGGCGGCCACGAACGAACCCCTGGTAGTGTCCCACTGTTGGCCTGGTGATGCATCCTTTGCCAAGCTCACGCAGCTCCTCGTGGGCAGGCGTCGACAGTACGACTAGCGGCGAAAAGAGCTGCTCGAGCACGTAGCCGTTGTGGTTGGTCATCATGCGCGCGAACTTGCGAATGTCGTGTGCGACCCAGTCGAGGTCGATGGTGCTCTTGTCCTCGATCGAGATCGTCTCGGCGGGCGGGTGAAGACCAAGGAGCGCACGTGCTGGCAGCAAGAAGGCACCGCGCAGATCGACGTCGCTGTCGGGAGACGCGAAGCCATAGAGATGGGCGCCGCTAATCGTAGCGAAGATCGGCTCTGGACCCTTGCGGGCGACCGATGCCAGGTGGTCGCGGTCCAGGACGGTCCATACCTCGCTCATTTGTTCGGGGGTCATGGGGCAGTCTCAACCAAGACGAGCAAGCCCTCGGTATGCCACGGCAGCGCCGACGGCGCAATGCTCGTCAATGGGCGGGCGCTGAATCCTTTCTTACCGAAGAGCATGCGCAATCCTATGGAGGAATCATTCCCCTGTCGAGCCTGCGACGGGGAGTCGCGGTCTCCTGCCAACCATGGAGCCAAGCCCAGCAAGAGCGACCATCCGACGGACGACGGACCGGCTCGCGACGGTCAAGGGATGAAGCAGAAGGCCGGCTACTCCAGATGCTCGGACAACAGTCCACACGGCCGGCATCAGATGTGCTGGTCAGCACCGACATCCGGGTGGGAGCCACGTGCATCACCGTCGATGTCGCCCAATACCTGAGGCAGTTGGTCGCCGGCACCAATGGCAGCCGAACCGCTCGGGCCGAGGTGGAGATCGCCGCTGGCAGGGTCCCTGAACCAATCGGCAGATGCATTGGTGAGATTCCCGGTCATCGTTCCTGTCGCCGCGTCGCGGTTGATGACCTCCATATTGGTGAGGTTGTAGGCAAAAGAACCGCTGGCGTCTGTGAACCGGGCTTCCATGCTCCACGTCAGACCCGCCGGACTGGGGCCGGCGAGGAAGACGGTATTGTAGGCAACTAACCAGCTGCTGGCGTGGGTCATCTCAATCGCGACATCTCCCCACAGGCTGCGGTAGATGAAGTTGTTGGCGACCAGGCCGCCCAAGTGATCGCCCGCATCATGCCCAGCGTTGCCGAAGGCGATGCCGCCACTGCAGTCGATGAGGCGGTTGCGAACCACCTCGGTGTCCCTCGATTGCGACCAGAACAGGATAGTGGGCAGGTATGCATCGGTATTGCCGCGGATTCGGCGCCAGGTGTTGTCGCGCACCACCCAGCCGTGGGCATTATGGGCGCTGATCCCGTTGGTGTACGAGTCAGGAGCGGTATCGCTGTACTCGATCAGTGAGCAGGCGAGCACCCCGTTGTCGCTGCCATCACCGACAGGGTTCACCTTGATCAACTGGTCACCGCTGTCGACCACGCGGAGGTTGTATAGGAGAGGACGGTCGTTTCCCTGAATCGCGATTCCGTTCGAGCCAACGTTGCGGACGGTGAGATCGGCGATGGTGACATCG
>JAZDLZ010000621.1:0-4157 GCA_043801535.1 Pseudomonadota bacterium | reverse complement strand
TCGTTGCTGGGCACGCCGTCGAGCTCGACGGCGACGACCAAGTCCGGGGTGATATTCTCGCCGCGAATGCGCACTGGCACGGTTGCCCCCTCGAGAGCCGACTCCGGCGCGATAGCGGCGATGGAAGGAGCGGCAAGCGGCACCTCGGGCGGCGCAGCGCCGTCGAATACGAAATCGCTGAAGTGGGAAATCTCGGCGGTGGCGTGTTCGCCGTCCTCCGTGACCGTGGCGGTTGCGACCTGGTCGGAGTAGTCACCGACCTCCGACAAGTACTGCCGGAGCGTCAATGGGGTTCCCGGGGCAAGATAGTGCCAAAGCGGGAGCGTCAGCGTGGCTGGCGAGGAGAATGTCAATCCTGCTGGCTCGAGCCGCGCTCCGGCCTCGATACGCCGACCAACAGCGGCAGGAGGCAACGCCGCGAGGTCGAGCGGCGTCACCGCCACTACCGAATCCTCGGCCAGCGCTGCTTCCGGAATGGACAGTGACGATCGTCCGTCGGCACTGGACACGATTCCCCCTGAAGCCGCCTGTACCTTGCCGGTGCCCTCGAACACCGGTGGCGGAAGGATCGCGAGACTCACCTCGGCAAACACCTCGGGATCGTCGAGCAGCGAAGCTCTCACGGTCACCTGACCGGAATCCGGTACCTGGGCTGGCGCGCGAAAGGTTGCTCTGCCGCGAACGACACTGTCAGTATCGTCGTCGCAATCGACGACACCGACTGTCTCGTCGCCCCCAGCGATGCCGTTCACGCTCCAGGAGACGAGGTGCCGGGGAGCGGACACGACCCGTACCCGCAGCGACAGGCTACCCAGGACGGCGACCGCGTGTTCTTCGAGCTCGATCGAGACCGACGGAGGCACCACAAAGTAGTCATCCGACACTGCCACCCCCCACTGGTTGCGCACCTTGAACCGACCCGTTCCTGCGTTGGCCGGCACCCGAAGTGTCATGCTGGTCGCGGAAACCGCGGTAACCTCGACGGGGCGGTCGGCCAGAGTAACCACGTTGGCGTCGACCGCGACAGGCTCGAATCCGGAACCGGCGAGCTCCACGACAGTGTCCGCTGCTCCCTCGCCAGGGGAAAAGCCGGTGATTGCCGGCGGAAACACCCCCAGGTCAGCGGAAAGAACGAAATCGACTTGCCTCGTGTCGCTGGCCAGGCCACCATCGTCGTAGAGAGTGGTAGCGAGGGTATGGCTGCCCAGGAGATCATCGCTGCCAAAGACGAACGGCGCAACGTCGAGGCTCCCGGCAGTGCCGACCAGTCTCAAGGCCGCTGCCATCTGCTCCTTGACGATGGTGCTTCCATCCGGCCTGACGAGCACGAATCGCGCTCGCAATACGTCGGCGTCTGGATCGGAATAGCCGAGCACGAATCGCGGCACGACGGTGCTGGAGCCGTCGAGGGGACGAACCCACTGGTCAGCCGTCACCTCGAACGTCTCGAGGGACGGGGCAGTGCCTGCACCACTCTTGCCCACGACCTCGAGGGTAAAAGCCACCGTTTCACTCCGGAGGCCAGCAGCATCGACGAGGGTCACCTGGTAGCTCGACTTGCCAAAAGGAAGGCGACTCGTGTCGATCGGGAGCGTGGCTCGCCCCGCGGTGCCGGACATGCCAACGTCTTCCGCACCAAGCGAGATCAACGCGCTTCCGAGGTCGTTCGCTCTCGCAGCGTCGAGAGTTGCAATGTCCCCGTCGGGATCGGCGTAGTCGAAGGCCACGGTGGCGACCTCGCCCCAGAAAACCTCACCGGGCGAAGCAACGATCTCGATCGTAGGTCGTGCAAGCGACACGGCGTCAAGCCGCGCATCCTGGGCTGCCTGTGAATCCTGCGCGTCCCGAACGGCCTGCGCGTCGGGGGTCGGCGAGGAGGAAGAGCTGCATCCTCCCCAGACTGCCAAACCGATCACGGCCAACATGGACGACGACGACGAAAAACAGCACACCTGGGACTTGCTCATCGAGCTCCTCCATCGGGGGATGAGAACACCGCACGCGGAACAGCTATGATTGCAGCTGCGAGCCACGCCTAGTGACTCGATAATAGCTGTTTTTCGCAGCCAGGTTGCTGCCGCTCTCACCGTAGACGTAGTACCATTACGCCAACGTTTCTCGAATCCTCGGAGACACCGTGTTCAGCTACGTCGACCCTGCCATTTTCAAACTACTCCTCGACCATCGCAAGATCGTCACGATCGGCGAGGATGGCCTCCCTACCCAAGACGATATCCGCCCGGGTACCGAGCGCATTCACCTGCTCGGGCCAATCCCAATCCCGCGGATCGTCGACGGCGTTCGACGCACGTTCCGGTGGTACCCATTCGTGAGGCGCACGCAGCTCGAACAAGTCACCGAGGTGGCGCGAGGACTGCGAGAACAACGACCGGTGCACGATATCCGCGATCTCCTCGCCTCCCAGATGTCGGTCAACTCCCTTCTGCTCTACGGTCTTTTCGAGGAGACAGACACCCCTTTGGTTCGACTGCACTCTTGTTGCATCACCGGCGAGACATTCGGCTCAATGCGTTGCGAGTGCGGACCGCAGCTCGAAGAGTCGTTTCGCCGCATTGTGCGCGAAGGCTGCGGTGCCGTCATATACATGGCCAGCCACGAAGGCCGCGGAATCGGTTTGTGGGCAAAGGGCGTCACCTACCTCTTGCAGGACCTGGGACTCGATACCTACGGCGCCAACCGCGCCCTTGGCCTGCCCGAGGATTCGCGTGACTTCGGCGACGCGGCCTTCGTGCTCCTGCACTTTCTCCGGCCGCCCGCAAGAATCCGCCTTCTTTCCAACAATCCGATGAAACGCGCCCAACTCGAGAGCCACGGCGTTGCAGTGGCTGGCCAAGAAAGCCTCGTCGTCGGGGTAAGCGACCAGAACATCCGCTATCTGCACGCCAAGCGCGAGCGCGGACACAATATGGGCCTACTGCCAGACGACGAAGCCGGATCCTTCGCTGGAACCACACCAGAAGCACTGATCGGCCAGAAATAGAGTGCTGTTGGCTGTCGACTGAAGACTGTTGCCGGGTCAGGCGGTCTCGCCGTCGCTGCGAGTTTCGTCGAGGAGCGTCAGCGCCACAGCCACTGCCCTCTTGGCTTTCTGCACGACCGCTCCGTCGGTCTTGATCTTCTTGTAAGCCTTGAGAATCTGCTCTTGGAACTCGGTGCTCTGCTGCTCGAGCTCTTCGACGTCGACCTTCAAGTCCTTGATCTGTCCCTCGCGATCTGCCAGGTCGCTCTTGAGCCCAGCGATGGATTGGTCACGGTCTGCGAGGTGTTTGTTGGTGGTCGAGAGCTCTGCTCTCTGTTCTCCGAGCTTGGCTGTTGCATTGGCGAGCTCGTCCTCTACGCCGGCCAGCTGCCGCTTTAGCGCACCCTCCGCGCCTGCGTGCTTCTCCTCGAGGTCATTCCGTTCCTTTTCGAACGACGCTCGCAACACTCCAATCTCCTGGTTGTGCTCGTCTTCGATCTTGGCCAACTGCTGGCGATGGTTCGCGGAAGCTTCGGCAAGCTCGGCCGCGTGCTTCTTGTCAGCCTCGGCAAGCTCGGTCTGTCGCCGTTCTTCTCCCTTGGCAAGGGCAGCCGAGTGCTGTTCTTCTGCCGCCAAGAGATCGGCCTGCCTCCTTCGCTCGCCGTCGGCGACCTCCTGCTCGCGCCTTTGCTCGCTGTCGGCAAGCGCCTTGCGCAACCGCTCCTCGAGCTCGGCGAGGGCCGTCTCCATTTTCTGCTGCGCCGATCTCAGCTCGCTTTGTCTCCTGGCTTCAGCCTCGGCAAGATCGTGCTCGCGTCGCTGTTCGGCGCTGGCCAGCTCCTTCTGGCGTCGTTCTTCCGCCAGAGCAAGCTCGCTCTGCCTTCCCTTCTCGGCTGCCGCTGCATCCTCTTCGCGCTGCCGTTGCGCTTCAGCCAGCTCGGCAAGGTGCTGATCCTCTGCCCTTGCCAACGCTTCTTTCTCGTGTTCTTCGGCCTTGGCCAGATCGTCCCTTCGCCTACGCTCCGCCGCTGCCAACGCCTCTCGCGTGCTAGCTGCTGCCTGGGCCAGCTCTGCTCGCCCGCGCTCCTCGATCTCCGCCACCTGTGCGGCATGAGCGGCGTTCAGACGGTCGATCTCTTCGTGGTGCGCCCTTGCCTGGCTGGCCACGGCCTCTTGG
>JAZDLZ010000597.1:0-7493 GCA_043801535.1 Pseudomonadota bacterium | reverse complement strand
GGACATGGAACCTCACCGGGAACCCGTATGCCTGTTCGAGGGTGGCAGGAGTGACTATGTCGCGCGGCGCGCCGAACCAGGCCCGTTGGCGGCTCAAGCAGAGGACGTGGGTGGCGTGTCCGCCAACAACGCTGAGCTCGTGGGAAATCAGAAGGACCGTTGTCCCTTGTTCGGCTTGGATGCGGTGCAACAGGTCATACAGCCGTTGCTGGCCTGGCTCGTCGACGCCGGCGGTTGGTTCGTCTAGCAGGAGAACGGTCGGCTTGCACATGAGAGCAAAGGCGAACAGGAGGAGATGGAACTGTCCTCCTGAAAGGGTTCCAATTGGATGCTGGGCAACCTCCGCGCTGAGACCGACTCGATGGAGGATTGCACGAAGCTCCCGTGGTGGTAGATGGGCAATCTCGGCGTGGGCCATCAAGAGATCCATTCCGGAGAGAGGGAGGTCTCGTTCCAGATCGAGCTTTTGGGGTACATAGCCAAACCGTGTGCCTTCAGCCCAACGGAGGATTCCTTCGTGAGGGATGGCCCCGATGAGGGCACGAAAGAGGAGCGTCTTCCCGGCCCCGTTTGGACCGATGACCGCCAGAGTGGCGCCTTTGGGTAGCTGGAAGCTCAGGTCGCGCAGAACTGGTGCGTTCCCTGATCGGATGTGCAGATGCTCAACGTCGAGGATGCTCTCCACTGAGAGAATGTAGGCCGCTATTTTGGTTTTTCGTGTTCCTCGGGTTGGATCACCGGCCGGGGAGTATCGTCGTCGTGCCCACGCTCTGGTTGCGGTTGCGGGTGCGGCCGCCTTCGCGGAGGCGTCATTGAATGGGCTGGTATTGCTGGCACGACAACTGGCGCAGTACCTGAAAGCGGATCGCGGTTTGTCATCGCGATGCCATCCCGATGATCGTCGGCAGGAGCGGCGTTGGCTCCAGGAGGAGCGTTTGGCTCGCCGTGCTCGTCCGCGGCAATGGTGACAACGGTGTGGACGTTCGCCGGTGGACCTCCAAGGCTTCCGTCGCTGCTACTAGCCAACGACGCTCTTGCTTCTCCGTTCGAGCTTTGCGCTACGGCATGCGGCAGGGGCTGTTCGGCGGCTGAGCATGCCGCTGGCTGTGCTGTGGAGAGGTGCGACGCCGCAACGGGCTGGCCCGGCGAGGAAGCCGCAGCCGACGCAGTTGCGGGTACCGGGGTGCCAGTGGCAGTGCCAGTGGCAGTGCCACTGGCACTGCCAGGCGCTGCTACCGGGACGGTTGCAGCACTAGTTGCGGGGGCAGGCACCTGCACACCAGCAGTCACTGGTACATGAACTGGGATTGGAACGGATGCAGTTACTGCGCCTGTCGCTATTGCTGGAGTAGTCACGGGAACAGGCGCAGGCGCAGCAGCAGTAGTAGTGGCAGCCGCCGCGCCGGTCGGTGCTGGTGCGTTGGTTGCGCCGGTCACGACAGTCGTGGCAGCAGCTACGGTTGTAGGAGCCACCGCCGGTGTTGTTGGTGCAGCAGCGACATCGGACGCAGGGAAAGAAGACGATTGTGCTGGCGACGATGATTGCGAATGCACCTGTGCCGGCATCTGTAACTGGGCTGATGCTTGCACCTGCGATGCTAGAGGCTGGTGCAGCGATACAGGGCGAGTCGTCTCCTCTGTCGAAACGGTACGGACTGGTGCTGCTGGAACCTGGGGAGGCGGGTACTCGGCGCCCGGACTGTGGTGGATGATGGCTGCCAGCAATCCGGGCGACTCTTGGATTGGCGCCCCAGCCGCAGGCGCAGAATGCGAGTGCGAGTCGGCTTCTTGACGTTGCCAGGGGTACTCCGGCCGGAAGTGGTGCGCATGCCAAAGGATCTCCGTCAGGGTACGTGCCAGCACCTTCAGCTCGGCTATGGAGAGACCGGATTCATCGAACAAGCCCTGGTGGAGTCTGCTATAGACAATGCGCTGAACCAACACCTCGATTGCGCGGGCGTCTGGCTGCTTGAGCGATCGGGAAGCTGCCTCGACTGCATCGCAGAGCGCGAGAATGCCCGCTTCGCGTGACTGCGGACGGGTGCCAGGATACCTGAACGTCTTGGAAGTGAGGCGGGCCGGATTGCCCTGTTCCAGGCACTTGTTCCAAAAGAATTCGAGAACGCCGTCGCCGTGGTGCATGTGGATGAAATCGATGAGCGCCTCGGGAAGACTGTGCTCTCTGCCAAGTTGAACTCCTTCGGTAACGTGAGAGAAGATGGCAGTGGCGGATGCTTCGGGCGCCAGGTTGTCATGGGGGCTCATCTGTCCGGGAGTGAGATTCTCGCTGTAGAACTCTGGCTGCTGTGTCTTGCCAACGTCGTGATAGAGGGCGCCCACACGGACGAGCAGCGCGTTGGCGCCGATGGCATTGGCCGCCATCTCGGCCATGTTGGCCGTGGCAAGGCTGTGCTGCCAGGTTCCCGGTGCTTCGGTGGCGATTTTCTTGAGAAGAGGATTCTCGAGATCGGCCAACTCGACGAGCTTTGCCTTGGGAACATCGCCCAGAACGATTTGAACCAGCGGTCGTAGCAGCAGCGCAATTGGGCCGGTCATGACGCCGCTGGCCAGGGTTGCGACGCTGCCAGAGCTGAGTGGGTACCACAGCTCGCCAAACGGGAGTGGTACGGCCCAAAGGCAGGCAATGGCCACGTAGGCAGCTGATCCAGCGAAGCCCGCAGCGACGCCCGCCAACAAGAACGAGTGCCGCCGCTTCGTGCCGGTCTGGGCAAGCAAGCCGGCAATGCCCTGGACCGAGAAGACGATGGCCGCCACCACGTCGAACGGGGACAGCGCGGCGACGACTACTGCCAAGACAATGGCACTGGCCATCCCGACGCTGCGGTCGAGAGATGTCCCGATCAGGAGAGCGAGGGCTCCCAAGGGAAAAAGGAGCGCCGACTGGGCAGAGAAGAGGAGAAACAGCTTGGCAAGGATCGCCACCACCGCGACCGAGCCAATGAGCGCGAGCTGGGTTCGCAACAAGCGTGCTCTGCCTTGCACGCTCCGCAGGTACGAAGTGAAAAGGGTGCACAGGAGGGTAATGCCCAATAGAAGGCTCCCGCCGACGTATCCCAGTGAAGGCAGCGCGGCGAGCACAGAGGCGGCAATCTTGGCCTTGGACGCGGATGGTCGCTCGCCTCGCGCCAGGGCAATGCGTCCGGCATCGAGGAGCGGGACCGCGTCGCTTCCCGGAGACAGCCCGAAGTTCGGAAGACGTAGAGTGAGCGCGGCAGGGCGGCCCTCCTCGGGCTCGCCAGCATCGAGCCAGCGTTCAATGGTGGCCAAAGGAATCAGGATGGCGGCCAAGAGTAGAGAGAGAGCTACTCCCGCTGATCGGTTGGCCGTTTGTCGCAAGAGGGTCATGCGTGTGCTTGTGCTAATGCGTGTGCTTCCCGTGTTCTCCTAGAAACGGAGCCCGAGATGGCAGCTACTGGTCAAATGCTCATCTCGAAGGAAGCCTTGGTTTGGAGTCCTCGGAAGGTCGGGAATTCCATCCTTTGCATACGTTCTCTGATGCAGCCCGCCAGCGAAGTGGCAGTCTCGCCGTTCACTCTCACCTGTGAAACCTTTCCGTCGCCTCCCTTGACGATGAACTCGATTTCGGCTCGTTTCTCCTGCGCTTGGAGCAGGCATTTTCCGAGGGAAGCACCATGCGCTTGAATGACCGGGTTGAGCTGGGAGCTAGATAGTTGTTCCCATTCATCCCGTCCAGACTCGGCAATATTGCCATAGTCCACTGTGTCATCGAATCCCGGGGAAGAGCCGTTGCTGCTGCCTGGTTTTCGCTCACCACCAGTCTTGCGGGTTGTCGATCGTTTGGACGACTGGCCTTTCTCGGGTGGTCGTAGCGCGATAGTCACGTTGAGCTCCGCCTTGTCCAGCGCAGCAATTGGCCCTGCTTCGTTCTTTCGTTCGGCGTGGCTAAGGGCACGGACCAGGAAATACGCTCCCCCGAGAATGCAGGCGACCCCGGCACCGATTATCAGATAGAGCGCCAGTCCTCGACGAGAATCCTGTTTTGCGGCTTTGACTTCGGCGTTGGCGCGTCGCAGTCTATCCCGCCGGTCGCTTGCGTCCTTGACCAGCCGGCGCAGACTGGGGCTCTCCTCGACGGGGCGACGCTCGCCATTGTCCTTGTCCACCAGCAGGTCGCCCTCGACGACCTCGTCGCGCGAAATCTGTTCCTTGATCTGTGCGAGCGAAAAAGGCCCGAAGTCGAGCTTGCCTTTGCGTACCAGCCACTTCTCTTCGTACTCGTCCACCCCCGTTTCCCCGGCGCTGCTGCCTGGCCGTGGAGCAAGGAAGCTTTCGAGGGTTTCGATTGACACCTTGAGCTGGTGGCTTGGCGGTCGTACTGCGGGCGTCGGAGGCAGCACCGGCGTTGGAGGCGTTGCCAGCGCCGCAGGCTTGGCGGGCACCGAAGGAGTCGCAGATGCGGCGGGCATTGCGGCGGGCGGCGAGGTCCCGGGTACGTTGCCTGGTGGTATCGAAGCGGGTCGGCCAATTCCTGCTCGGCTGTCGATGGCTGCCTGGAGCGCACTTTTCAGGCGCAGAACATCGGGAAATCGCGCGCCCGGGTCTTTGGCAAGGCAACGGGCGACAACTCTGTCGAGGTCTTCGGGAAGCTCGGGAACGACCCCGCTCGGGCGCACGTTCTCTCCCATGGGGATTTGCCCAGTCAAGAGCTCGTGAAGGATTACGCCAGTCGAGTAGATGTCAGCTCGCCAATCAGCGTCCCGCGGGGCGAGCAGGATCTCCGGCGCGATCGCTGCCTGGTCGCCCACGTGCTTGTACTTGACGAGACAGCCAGGGATCGCACGGGCGAGACCGAATTCGGTGAGCTTCACTCGGCCAGCTCTGTTGACGAGAACGTTCCCCGCCGAAAGAGCGCCGTGAATCGTCGTACGATGAGCCAATGCGAGCGCATTGCAGATATGGGCGACAACATTGTAGGCGCCTTTGAGGGAAAAGGCCGGAAGCCCGGCTGCTCGTTTATTCTCCACGAGCGAGCGCAGCGAATGACCGTCAATGTGCTCGGTGACGACAAAGAAACGGTTGGAATCAGTGTCAATGTCCAGGACGCGAGCGATGTTCTTGTGATCTAGTCGCGAGGCAGTTGCCGCTTCAGCCCGAAGGCGGTCAAAGACAGTGCTGTCGGCAATTGCTTCGGCGAGAACGACAAGAACATCCACGGTATGGCCGGAACCCCGGTCGGTCGCGAGATAGACTTGACCGAATCTGCATTCTCTGATCCGGTCGCCGATACAATAGCGGCCGTTTCCGAGCGATGTGCCCGGCGTGAGGCAAGCTCCTGTTGCGACCTGCATACCCATACCAGGCTCCCTGGTGCTTTGCTGCTCTGGCTTGACGTTCTCTGGCTCCACCAGCCGGGCATACTAAGGCCACGGCTCGAGTTGGTCAATCGACTCGTCGTAGCTGTCAGAAGCGCATGCCGCGCTTGGCGCGGAACATGAACCAATCGTAGGCCAAGTACCCAGCACCGAGAAGTCCAAGCGCTCCCACCACCGGACTCCCGAACAAGGCGAGGGCCAGGGAGCCTCCTGCCACTGCTGCTGCCGTGATTCCCTTGCGGCGGGCGATTTTCTTGTTCACTGATACGAGCGCGTCCATTTCGGTTGCTCAATGTACTACAGATACAGCCTTTCTTTGCGATTGGCGGCCACGCGCCCGTGATGACCGCGTTCAAGATTGCGGGAGAAGACGACGATTGAGCAGGCCCATTCTGGGCGCTACCCAACCCGCAGCTTGCCCAGCGCCTTGTTGATGCCATCCATATCGAAGTACTCAAAGTTGTACTGACCGCCCAGCCATTCCAGCATTTCCTTGTGCTCACGGTGGCGAGGGTTGGCCATTACGGTCACCAGATTGGCGTAGCCCCACGTTCCACCACAGTCCTCGGGCACGCCATTCCGCTTGCCAGCAAGGCAGACTGGATAGTGCCGGCCTTCTTCACGCGGCAGGATCTTCTCCACCGTGATGACGTGCTCCCAGGAGTCGCCGAAGTCGTAGACGTAGCCGAGCCGAGCCTTCTCCTTCACCACCGACGACAGCTTCACCTTGCGCTCGTCGGCGGTGTCTTCAGCGCAGTCGGCATCCAAGTTGGTGGGGCCGTAGGTGTCCTTGCCGATCCGGAACTCGTGCAGATGCGAGTTCGTCCAGCCCATCACGATCTGGATGACCGCGTGCAGACTGGAGAGCTTGATGTCGGAGGGGACAAGGAATCGTCGCCAAATTTGTGGGCTTATGCCCTGGAGGGCAATCTTGAGCTGGTAGTAGATGTTGGTGTTAGCCTTCTCGGCCTTCACGGCCTTCTCGGCCTTCACGATTTTCTTGGTCGATGTCTTCTTGGCTGTGGCCATCGGTGACTCCATGTTGTCTGCCAAGCGATTGTGCCACGACGGTATAACGCTGGGGAGCGAAGAACATCTGCCGTCGATGCAGATCGTAGGCAGTGTGCCAGGTAGACCAAAGCTTCGGAACGCACTATCTTCCTGTTCGATGGCTGCGACAAAGAAGAAACCAGGGAAACGTTCGCCCAGGGTGCGAGCTTGGGTTTACGGGGTGCTCAATGCGCTCATCGATGCGCTTGAGCGCGAACATGACTTCCTTTCGCGAGGAAACCTCACCTGGCGTCACTACTCTGGGCGAGCCGAATATATCCTTCTGCCCGAGGAGTATCTCGACCCCGCAGGGCAGACCAATCTCGAAGACGTTGAGAACTACTACCCCGAGGTGAAGTCGGCGCTCCAGACACACAGGCAGCTTCTCACTGCGGCACGGGATGCCGCCGCCACAGCTCATAAATCGCTCGTGCAAGATTCCGCATTTCACGCTGCGGTGACGAGGGAAATCGATAGATACAAGGTGGCAAAGCCATCTGCGCCATACTTGAGCGAATCCCCAGACGCGATTCTTCGCCTTGCCGCAGAACGGGTGGTCAACGAGATTCGCGACCTGCCAGACCACTACACCGATGCCGACTTTTGGAATTTCGCTGCCACTGCCTTGACCACATTCAGTTCCTCGGAGATTCCTGCAAGGGCCAGGGTGGCCCGAGAGGCTCTCGCGCAGCACACAGTCGAGTTGGTACAGTTGCTCCGAGAGTTGCGCACTCGGCTCTGTGACGATTTCGACATTCCTCCAGCACCGTGGCCTGCTTACTGATGGGGGCAACCTACGCGCTCGACACAGGGCCGCTGCTTGACTACCTGGTGCTTCGCTACCTCGCACTACCAGGAATCGTCCGCATCGAGAATGTTCGGATACCAGGAAATCTGGTCAATCTATCCCTGATCCGGCGCTAGCGCGCCTCAAGACCACCCCTCCGCCCCCTCGATCTAGGGGCAGCTGCGAGCCCTCGCCGCCCCCCGTCGGAGGAGACCTCCGACGGGTCCTCCCTCTCCGAGGAGGGGGACCGCGGCGCGTCATCTCCCGGGCGACCACCAAATTGGTGCAGCGCCGCGACTCGC
>JAZDLZ010000565.1:0-3827 GCA_043801535.1 Pseudomonadota bacterium | reverse complement strand
GGAGCTTCTTGACTACCGGTAGCTTCGGCGTCACGTCGGGAGCTCTGTCTCTCGCAATCTCGACAGTCTCGAGCTTGTCTTCCAGCAGGGCGACCCTGTCTTCGAGTGCCCGCCGCTCGCTCTGCTCACGTCCCTGCTGCTGTCTGACCTGGTCCACCTGCCGGCGAAGATCGATCATTTCGGACTGAATCGAGCTCTGACCTGCGCAGCCAAGCAGCAGCAATAGCGGAAGCGCCGCGCTGGCGACGCGAGCTGGCGTCGACGAGCGATGCTCGCGCCGAGCGCTGTTGGAAAGCCCCGTCGAAGTCACTCTCCAAGGGCAGAGGAAGCGGCGGCGGCACTGTGGCCACCCACGATACTGGCAAGGCATTTGCGCTCGTGGCGGCATGATCCTGGCGTCTTGCAGAATTCCCGACACTCGTCCTGGTACTGGGCTAATCCTGGGAGGAGATTGTATATCCCCTCAATATCCCCTGGCAATAATCCCTCGTCCAACGTGCTAGAATCGTCGCCAGTGCAAGCCACAGTACGCCGTTTCCGGGTCCCGCTCGATGCCATCGGATACGTCCGCATGATTGTCGAAGCCTACGAAGGGCTCGCAGTTGTCGTCTCGCCAGCGGCAGGGAAGAGCGTTGTCGAATGGTGGATTGCCCCGGGACGCGAGACGGAAGCAGCCCAACTCGCCGACGCCTTGACCACCGAAGTGCGTCTCAGCTGCATCGATGACGGCACCGAACATTTCGCTGAGGAGTAATCGACCAAATCCCGACTGATTCGCCTGTACTACAAACCGGGAATGCCGCCGATGCGCGTGCCGCGGAAGACCTGGTCCAAGCCACCGAGCTGCGAGACCACCGCTCCCAGGACGATTTTGCCTTCCCACCGACCATCGCCGAGCTCGTCGACTACCCGATCGCCATCGAGATCAGCTGGCACTGCGCTACCAGTGATCGTCAGCACGGTGCCGGAGGTGTCGATGGAAACGACCAAGTCCTCGACATAGCTGAGCGCCTCGCCGATTCCAGTGGCGCACGCCGCTTCGTAAAACTCCGGCGATCCCAACCACAGCAGATCGGAGAGCTCCCGGCCGAGGCCACGGCAGTCGAAAAGGCGCGAGAGCAAATCCTCGAGAGAATCAGCCCGAGGATCGATTGCCGGGACAATCAGCTTGTGCAGCGCAGCCCAGAGCATGGCGCCATAGGGAATCGTCAGCGAGTGCTCGCCGATAATCAGGCCGCGCTGGTCGCGGTCAAGCGAGACCGCAATGCCCTGGGCACCGTCTCCCTCGATGGCAAGCTCGCCCAAGGAGAGGTAGCTCGGAACCCCGTCGACCTCGAGCACCGCCCCGGTGACAACGTGCTTCCCCTCGAACCCACCGGTCGTCGCCGCTGTCAAGGCGAGCTCCGAGACGAGACCGACCGTGCTTGTTGCCTGGCCGATCGCGTCGGCAATGCTCAAGAGGGCTACGACCGTCTCGGGCGCGCTATCGAGCATTATCTCGTAGAGGAGCTGATCCACCGAAGGCCTGACCAATGCCAAAGCTTCTTCGAGGGACTCCCAGCCCAAGCTAACCAACACCTGATCGATCAGCCACGTTGCCGGGTCGTACGGCTCGTCGACCATGTCCAGGAAGGCGCCGGCCGCAAGACCGAGCTCGCCTTGCAGCCCCGGCACGAGATTGAGACGAGACTCGATCTCGTATTGACCTTCGACCACCAGCGGCTTCGGCAGCGCTTCCTTGGGACGAACCAGCACCTGCCAGGCCACCGGCCGCGCGCACGGGCTCTCGGCAACGACATGAAAGCTGGCGCTGCCTTCCTGACCAGCAACGAGCTCGATCTCAACGACTCCATCGGGCGAAGCCTCGCTGCTGCTCTCCAGCAAATGCGCCCCCGCGGTTTCGCCTTTGGTCGTAAACGCAACCGATCCTGGGAGCGGCGATCCATCGGCCTTGTGATGCCAGACCGACAGCTTGTGGTGCGCACCGTTCCCCAGCTCGATGCTGCGGTCGCCAACGATCGTCAGGCTGGAGCCGCCAGATCGACAGTCCGGCGCCGAATCCGGTTGCGAATCCAGCGCCGCCACGCGAGCGGCATCGAGCGGGACGACATCCAGGGCAAGCTGAGGCACGTCGAGCACGACGCCAGAATCGACCGTCCAGGCAGATGGAGAGGCTGCGCCGGCATCGTCTTCGATCACGGACGCCCGCGCGCAGGCAGCACCAACCATTGCCCAGACTGCTAGCCCGAAACAAGCCCACCAGTGGACACGATCCGACGCTATCGGCGGCCAAGCTGCCATGAAGACAGCCGTCTTCACGTGCTCATGCTCATGCTCATGCTCGAACGGACAGGACGCTGGCTGGTTTTCGTGTCCGAAGGTGCGCCGCAGGCGCGGAGAATCTGTTGCCGAACTTGTCCTTGCGAATCTCATGGTTGCTCTCCTTGCGATTGCCAAGGAAGAGCAGTGCATTCAGCGGACCACCGGCAAATCAGCCTGCGAAGCTCGCCATGCTCCCGAAATCAGTAGAGTAGGCTGGCAACGAGAGCTTCCAGTGGCTAGTCGCCTAGCCAGGACGGGCGACCCCCCCCCAGCTACTTCTTGCCGCGGCGCGCTCGACGGCGATGAAGGCGACTCAGATGCCGGCGACTGAGCCCTCTCAGCCTGCTCTTTCGGACGCGCAGCTTGAGCGCCTGGGCCCGGTGGGGCTTGGCTCGCATCTTCAGACTCTGTTTGGTTCGTCGTCCCATTTGGTGATTACCTCAAAATGAAAGGGAAATCTCTGATGGTCATCGATGGCGTCTTGAAGGCCGGGAACTGTGCTTCTTTCACCGCCCGGGCAATACAATCGCCGGTTGGAGTGTTTCTGAAGTCGCCGCCAACCGTGACATTCCGGACTTTCCCGTCGGAAGCAATCTCGATTGTCAGCTTGGCAAGGCCGGACACACCGAATCTCGCGTGGCAGGCGTTCACCTCGGCACGAGCAGTCTGGAGCGACCCGGCAATCTGCCAGGAAGCCAGCCGCTCCGGCAGGTTGCTGGCGGCCTCGTCCGCCGCGTCCCGAGCATCCTGGGCATCCTGCCCACCCGTCCCGCTTGCTGCACCATCCTCACCTCCTCCTGCACCTCTAGCACCGGCCGTACCTGCCGCCGCAATTGTCCCGTCGGTCCCAGTTGTCCTGCCAGCCATCCCCGGTCTGTCGTCGCCACAGCCGCCACCGGCTCTCGCTGTCACTGCCGCCGACGCTGGCTCGGCCGCGATGATCGAGCCATCGCAAGGATCGAAAACTCGGAAGCCCACGAGGTCTACTGCGTATCCCTGTACCGCACCAGCTGACCAACTGCCGATGCTCAGAGGTACTCTGAACAGGAGCTCGGTACGAAGCCGAGGGACAATGTTCTCGACCCATTGACGCGCTTCGTTCTCGTCGGCAAAACGACGCGCTCCGCGGAAAAGCTCCGGCCCAGCCAACGCCCCACCTTCGACGGCGACCGCGCTGCCCGTGGTCAAGTATCGCTGCTCTCCGCTGATGGCAACCGCCGCTCGGCAACTGAGGCAGCCCTTGACCACGAAGCGCTGTGCCGACTCGGCAGGATCCCATTCGGTAGCTTCAAACGATCCTGCTTCGGCTCGCATCAAATACGCTTTGCCTGCAATGGTCGCAGCTCGAGCAGCGCGCACGCCCTCGCATTGGCGTCTCGACAGATCGTCCTGCGCTTGACTGCAGCTGGCAGTTACAGCCCAAAGAAGCTCGGGAACGACATCGATACGATCGACCACTGCTGCCTGGGAGGCGAGCTCACCGAATTCCTGGGCTCTCGCCTGAC
>JAZDLZ010000555.1:0-3372 GCA_043801535.1 Pseudomonadota bacterium | reverse complement strand
TGCCGCCGAGCAGCTCGCAGTAGTCCTGGTAGAGCGCGGAAAGGTCGATGACCCGGTAGTCGCCCACCTCGGTTGCCGCGTAGAGGCGACGGGATTCGCGGTCGACGAGCAGGTGAGTGATCGGGCCGTGCAGCTTGGAGTGCCGTAGCCGCTTGCCGGTCTCGAGGCTCCAGACGCCGAGGTGACCACTCGCGAAACCAACGATCAGCGTCTGGCGTGGACCCTCGCTGAACCGCTCCACGGCGTACGGTTCCGTTTCTTCGAAGCCGAAGGCAGGCTTGGTCGTGCTCGGATCGATCGGCAGGAGCTCGATGTCGCCGGCGTCATAGCCAACCACGAGCAGCCGCCCGCTGCTGACGAGGCCAAGCGCGCTCGCGCCCTGCTCGACCTTCACCCTGGTCAGCTCGTTGCCGTCTTCGTCGAGAACCAGGACGTGATCGTCGCCCGCGACGAGGATGCGGCCCGTCTGGAAAGCAATGGCGCTCGCCTTGCTCGCCAGCTCGCGGATAGTCCCGTCGGGTCTGGCGCCGAGGGCGCCACTCGTCCTGCCGGTAGCGGTGCCAGCGGTGCCAGCGGTGCCAGCGGCACCGGCGGCACCGGCGGCACCGGCGGCACCGGGAAGAAAGAAGGCACGACCAGTTGCCAGCGCGAGGCAGCCGTACCTCGTCGCGGCGAGCTGTGCTGTCGCAGGCGTCTCTTGGGCGGGCTCGGACGTGCTGTCGTCTGCGTTCTTCGCCGCCGCCGTTGCCGGCTCCACCGCCGATCCCGATGCCGATGCCGGCGCCGACCCCGATGCCGGCGTTGGCGTTGTACTGGCTATCCGGCGGAGAGACTCGCTCGCGAGAAGTCGGTCTTCAGACATACTCCAGAGCTGTAGCTCATCGTCGTAGGTCAGGACGCACAGCAGGTCACCGCCTGTGGCGGCAGAATCGCCTCGAGCGGCGAAGCTCTCTGCCGCCCCGCAATCGCTCTCCGGCTCGCCCTTGGCCGGCGCCCCCCGGCCGTGAGACTCTAGGCTTTCCTCGTCTTCGTCCTCGTCTTCGTCCTTGCCTCCAGCTCCCTGGACGGCAATCCTGGCCTGCTCTGCCACTGCCCGACGCCAAGACTCGGCAGCAGACGGTGTTCCCTCCGCGTCTTGCCCTCCTGTCTCCTGCTCGGCTGCGTCCTTTTCGACATCGAGACGAGACCAGCCGAGGTGAGTGAAGATGCGTGGCGGCGAACCTAGAGCACCGAACGGTTTGCCTCCCGTCGGCAGACTCGTGGCGGGGACGCATCCGCTGCGTCGCTCGTCGGTTACATACCGACGGGTATGCTCCCTCCTCGCTTCTTGCGGCTGCGCCCCCGGCGCTTCGTCTGCCTCGGTCCGGCAAACCGATCGGTGCTCTAGCACGAGCGGCGCCCGCCAGTAGGGACGGCCGGTTGCAACGTGCCAGGTACGGACAGTGCCGTCGTCGCCACAGGTGGCCGCGATTCTGCTGTCGGGAGTGAAGCGAATCGCGGCTACTCCGCCGCGATAGCCGCGCAGCACCGCTATCGTCCTGGCAGTCGCCAGATCCCAGATGCGGGTGGTGCCGTCGCTGCTTGGCGTGCCGAGCAGCCTGCCGTCGGGACTGACTGCCAGCCGCCAGACCGGACCACGATGCTTACCCAGGACCGTACCGGTCTTGCCTTCGAGATCCCAGCGGCGCACCGTGCCATCGTAGCCTCCGGAGATCAAGGCACTTCCGTCGAGAGCGAACGCGACGCCGGAGACGTCGCTATCGTGGCCCCGAAGCTTGGCAATGAGCTTGGAGCCCTCTCTGGCCCAGACATACACCAGTCCATCGGCAGCAGCAGCGGCAATCAGTCTCTCGTCTCTACTGATTGTGACGCTGTTGACGAGAGCTCCAGCCTGTAGCAGTCCAGTCGGAGCACGAGCACCGACGTCCCAGAGTCTCACCTTGCCGTTCGAATCCGCGGATACCAGAGTCTTCCCGTTCACGCCAAAGACGACGTCTCTGGCAGTGGCATCATGACGGGGCGCGAGCTCTTCGCTGCTGCCACTCGCGACGTCCCAGAATCGAACGCCGCGATCGTGGCTAGCCGAAGCCACGGTCTTGCCGTCCGGATTGACGGCCACGCCATTCACCGTCGCCAAATGACCCACCAGAAGCCGGCGCTGACGGCCAGACCCGGTATCCCAGATCCGTACGGTCTTGTCCTCCCCGCCCGTGGCAAGAAAGCTGCCATCGGACGACAGATCCAACGACCACACGACACCAGTGTGACCTCTCGTTTCTTCCACACCCTTTGCGCCGACGACGCCGCCGCCGCCGCCGACGCGCCACAGCCGCAGAATGCCGTCATGACTACCGGAGACCAGCAGCCGACCATCAGGACTGAAGGCAACTCCAGTGGCGATACCGTCGTGTAGACCAAGAACGGTATTCCTTCCAGAAGCCAGGTCCCAGATTCGTATGCTCTTGTCGACACTACTCGAGGCCAGGCTGCCGCCGTCCGGGCTATAGGTAATGGCAGTCACCAATTCTTGATGGCCACTCAAGACCGCCAGCTCACTCCCCGAATCCGCCTGCCACAAACGGATCGTCCGGTCATAGCCTCCGGTAGCCAACTCATTGCGAGCCGAGAAGTAGGAGAGACCGCAGAACGGCTGCCGGCTTCGAATCAGGATTCGCCCAACGCCAGTCGACGAATCCCAGAGTCGTACGGTGCCGTCCTTGCTACTGGAATACAGCTCGCCTGCCGGGCCAAACACGACCTTGGTTGCATAGTTGTCATGTCCGCGCAGCACCATTCGCTCCTGGCCGCTGCCGACGCTCCAGAGACGCACGGTCGTATCGAAGCTCGTCGACGCCAGCAATCCGCTCTCGGCGTCGAAGGCCACGCCCCATACCTGGGCGCCATGACCGGCAAGCTCCCTGGTATCTCCGCCCTGCAAGTCCCAGATGGCAATCGAGCCCCCATCGCTTCCCGCTGCCAGCCACCTTCCGTCCGGCGAGAACGCCATTGCCGTCAGCACCCCGACCCGTCCGCGCAGCACCCGAGCCGCCGCTGTCTCCACGTCGACCAAGTAGACTCTTCCGTCGGCACAGGCACCTGCCACGGTCTTGCCATTGGGCGAGTAGGCGACGTCGTAGATCCAGCCACCGAGCTTTCTGTTCCACACCAGTGATTCCTGCTCGAGCTCGTCCCAGAGCGCGCGACCCATGAGCGAGTCACTGGTTTCGAGGGAGCCGCGGAGCTTGGCGCGGGCTTCGAGGACGTCGCCGCGACGCACGGCAGCGCTGGCGCGTTCGCGCTGGGCCTCGGGCGCCGGTGCGTGGGCGCGCGCGGGGGGGGGGGGGGGGGCGGCGCGCTGGGGGGCGGGGGGGT
>JAZDLZ010000540.1:0-4475 GCA_043801535.1 Pseudomonadota bacterium | reverse complement strand
CGGCACTGGCGAACGGCACCCAGCTTATCGGTCAATCGCTGGCGTTGGCCAACGACTCGCTCGCTGCATCGTGCGCGAGCGGCGGGACTACTCTCGATGTGTTCTATGGCATCTACGTCGACAGCTTGAGCGTTGTCGATCTCGTAGTCAACGGTACGACGACGCTCGATACCGCGATTAGCTTGTGGAACGGATGCGGCGAGTCGGCAGCGGAGATTGCCTGCTCGACGGCGAGCACACCCGGAGAGATAGCCCGTTTCGTCGACGTGGAGCCAGGCAACTACCTGGTGTTGGTCGATGGTCCGGCCGACGGCTCCTACGGTAGCTTTGCCATTTCCTATGCCGCCCAGACCGTGCCCGTGAACAACTCGTGCCGCTTCCCGACGGTGATCGAAAGCAGCACGGTGGCGAACGGCACCCTGGTGTCGGCCACCAACGAATACAGTGGCAGCTGCGGTGGCTCGTCGGGGGCCGAGGTCGTCTATGAGCTCGATCTCGCCGCCGATGCCCGGGTGCGGGCAACCGTGACGAGGACCAGCGGCTCGTTCGATCCGATCCTGTACGTACGAACGGTTTGTGGTCAGTCGTCCTCGGAACCGGCGGCAACCTGCATCAACCGTTCGACCGACACCACCGAAGTGCTCGACATCGACACTCTCGCCGCGGGCCAATACTATCTGCTGGTCGATAGCGCCGGCGGAGTGGCGGGCGAGTTTGCCTTGTCGGTCGACGTCTTGCCCATTCCGCCCGCCAACGACCGTTGTGCGGGCACCATTCCGCTCACCGATGGCGAGAGCGTGGCCGGAACGACAGTTGGCTCGCGCAACGATACCACCGGCGATTGCTCGGCCGGCGGTGACGAGGTGTTCTACTCCTTCAGCCTCCTCGACGAGCCACGCCGGGTCGTGCTCGAGCTCGGCAGCGCTACTGGCGAACACGCGCTTTTCCTGCAGGCCGAGTGCGGCGTGGCCGCCAGTCAGGTAGCCTGCGCTGCGACGACTGGACTCGACGAAACGATCGAGCTTCTCGACTTGCAGGCTGGCGACTACACGGTGGTCGTCGAATCCGAAGAAGTGGGTGGCGGCGCGTTCGATCTGAGATTCGAAACGCTCCAGGCAGTGCCCAACGACTCCTGCGACTCGCCGCTCGTGCTGGAAAACGGCACTCCTTTGGTGGACCACACCTCGGACGGCGCTGGCGACAACGAAACGTCGAGCTGCGCCCCGGGAGGCCTGGACACTGTCTATCGCTACGTGCTGGCGAGCGCTAGCACGGTCGACCTGACCGTTGGCGCCGACTACGACACGGCGATTGCTCTACGTTCCCCGTCGTGCACTGGAGAATCCTCGGAGCTCTACTGCATCAATTCGGTGCCAGGCGCTGGCAGCGAGTCTCTGCAGATCCGCCGCCAGGAGGCGGGAACCTACTATGTAGTGCTGGAAGGAATTGGCGGAGCAACCGGGCAGGCAACGATAGCTCTCGAGGCTACTGCCCCTCCGCCGGCGGGTGACTATTGCCCCGAAGTAGAGTCGATCGGCGCAGGCACCCTGCTCAACCAACAACTCGCCTCGCCCTACCGAGACGATACTCTTGGATCCTGCGGTGGGGCTGGCGGTATCGATCGAGTCTACTCGTTTGCCACATCGGGTCCGCAACACGTGACCATCACCACCCAGAGCGCTATCGCCCACTACTTGTACTTGCGATCGGCTGGTTGCACGACAGAGGGTGGCACCGAGGCAGGCTGTGGCGCCTCCGCCTCGGTGAGCGAAAGCCAACAAGCGATGCTCGACTTCGCCACCTTGCCGGCTGGGACCTACTACGTATTCGTCGATGCTGCGGGTGCGGCGAGCGGCGCGTTCAGCATAACCCTGTCCACGGCGCCGACAGGCGGGGCGCCTCCGAACGACCAGTGCGGCGGAGCTACGGTTCTCTGGGATGATGCTCCGCTGCCTCTGTTGTCGCCGCTGTCGGGAGCAATCGACGACACTGCCCTCGCGTGCGCGACACCGCCGGGCTCGTATCCCGAAGTCTTCTTCACGTTCGTGCTACCGCCGGCCGACGGTGCCAGGCGGGTCATAGCGAGCGTCTCCTCGGTTGGCAACACTGCCCTGGCACTGCGCGGCAGCGATTGCGTCACGCCAATTGCCTGCGCCGACGCGACGAGCGGCGGGGAGCAAGTGGACATCGGCCGGCTCGAACCTGGAGACTACTATCTGGTCGTCGAAGGCGTGGGCGCGTTCTCGGGCGATTTCACGGTCCGCTACCGCACGCTTGCGCCAAGGCCGGCAAACGACGGTTGTGCCACCCCTTCCACCTTGACTTCTGGCACACCGCTGGTGAACGAGAGCATTGGCAATGCCACCGACGACCCTGCCACTTCGTCCTGTGGCGGCACGGGCGGAGGGGACGTCGTCTACTCCTTCTCGATTCCAGCGCCGACCAACAAACGGGCCAAGGTCACGGTCAGCAACGCGGTAGGCTTTGATCCCCTTCTCCGCCTCCAGTCCGCGACCTGCGGAGGAACCGAGGTCACTTGTGTGCAGGCTCGCACCGACGGAACTGAGGTGCTCGACGCCACTAACTTGACGCCTGGCACCTACTATCTGTGGGTGGACTCGGCCGCTGCCACGGCTGGCTCGACCTTCGATATTTCCCTCGAGCTGCTCACGGCCGTGCCTCCGCCTGCCAACGACTTGTGCAGCGGCGCTACTCTGTTGAGCAACGGCAGCACGGTCACCGCCTCGACAGTCGGCGCGACCGACAACTACGACCTGTCGTGCCTGGCCAGCGACAGCCGTGACGCGGTCTACAAGATCGCCCTCGGCAGCAACCAGGCAGTGCTGGTCACTGCCCAGGCACTCTCGCCACCATGGACACTCGGTGTCGCGCTCCGCTCGTTTGCCAGTTGTGCTGGCGGCGCCGATATCTCGTGCGTGAGCCAGGCGTATTCGACGAGGTACATCAACCGACCCAGTCTGGCTGCTGGCGACTACGCGGTGCTCGTCGACGGTTTCGCTGGACAGACCGGTGACTATTCCATCAAGTACGAAACCAGGGCAGCCGACACGTCTTTCGGCTATTGGCGGATCGACACCACCTCCACCTACGTGGCGCTCGACGGAACCAGCACTCGAATCGATGCCCCCAACAATCAGCTCGGTGATTCGTGGTCGGTCGACCTGCCATTCAGCTTCGACTTCTTCGGCAGCACCAAGACCGCCACGACCAAGGTCAATGTCAGCGAGAACATGTACTTGACGTTTGCCGCGATTCCGGCAGGTACCGATGCCTACGACAACGACTGCCCGATGAACAGCACCGCGCCCAACGATCTCATCGCCCTTTTTTGGGATTGGGGGTTCATCTCTCCCGGCGCGGCTTCGGGCTTTCCAGAACCAGCTGGCGAAGTGCGCACCCAGACCCAGGGCGAGGCGCCCAACCGCCGCTTCGCCGTCGAGTTCAAGAATTTCGACCTGATCTACACAAACCGTGGAACACCCTATCTTCAAGGATTCCGCGTTAGCCAGCAGGTGATCCTCCATGAGAACGGCGACGTCGAGCTCCGCTATGGTCCCCGGACGAACACAGGAGCGCTCGACCAGGACTGTGGCACCGACCGGCATCTGGGTTGTAGCGCCTCGGTCGGACTCGAGAGCTCGACCGGGGGTGACATAGACCAAGCCCAGTGTGGTACTGCCACCAGCGCCGATCCGCCGGATCTTTCCGACGGCAAGGTCATCTATTGGGTACACCCGAGGTAATCAGCCATGACGACTTCGACTTGCAATACGCTTACGGCGAGAGACAGAAATCGAGTCACCGACGGAAATCGAAAACGAGCCGGTTTCTTGTCTCTCGTCGCAGTCTGGTCATTCGTGGTCTCGCCAATACTCCTCGCCAGCCCTGCCGCAGCCGATACCGGCAACCCCGAAATCGACCATGGAGTTAGCCTCTACAACGACCTCGAGTACGACCAGTCAGCCAAAGCGCTCGCCAAGGCACTGGAGCGACGCAACCTGAGCAAACAAGAACGGAGCATCGGCTACCGACACCTTGCTCTATCCTGCATCGCTCTCGGAAGAGACGAAGACGCCAAGGCAGCCTTCCGCAGACTCCTCGAGGCAGATCCGAAATACCACTTGCCGCACACCGAGAGCGCCAAAGCGCTGGCGCTCTTTGACGAAGTCAGACAGTCGATTCCCGAAATCATGGCTGAACGGTCGGTCGAGCTAACCCAGACAGCCTCACCATTGCGGCCCGTGGCAGGAACACCAATCGCCATCAGCATCGTGCTCGTCGACGAACAGCAAAGACACGAACAGGTCGTCGTCTATCATCGGCAGCGCGGTGCCAAGAGCTATTCTTCGGTGAAAGCCCTGCGGGTAGGAGTCGGCCGCTACAATGCGACGATCCCTGGCACCTTCGTCACCGTCGCAGGGATCGAATACTACGTTGTGGCCCTCAGCCAACGA
>JAZDLZ010000534.1:0-7600 GCA_043801535.1 Pseudomonadota bacterium | reverse complement strand
TCTCGGTCCCCTGTCCCTTGTTCCTAGTTCCTTGTTCAATTCCGACGACGACGAAGGGAACAAGGAACTAGGGACAAGGAACCAGGAACTGGAACAGCCCCCCCGGTACGGCTCGCACCTGAATAGGCGGCCGGAATCCCGAATCAAATCAATCGGTTGGCCACCGTCGATCGAGCAATCGCCGTCGACTCTCCGGGACACACTCGGAATTCCGCTCTCCTGGCTCCTTAGGTGACTGGCATTGGCGCTAGCCGGCGGCTCCTATTCGAGACAGGTCCAGCAAAACGCCAAGGCAGTACAATCCGCCGCGCTCTTGATACACACCCAGAGATCGGGGTTGTTGCTGCTGCCGTTGGCTGTTCCACCCCTGCACATGGTCGAGCATCCCGCTGACGGAATCGGGACACCCGAGCATGCCAATGAAGTCAGGTGGCTGCAGGCGCCACTGCAGTCGGGCGTTCCTGGGTAGTCACAGGTGGAGACTGCCGCGTCGACGTCGCTGGCACCGCCGTCGACGTCTCCGTTGCCACCGTCGATCGGCTTGCCCGATCCACCGTCGGGTATCTGGTCAGACCCGCCGTCGACCTCGCCGCCACAGCTCGTCATCTCGAAGATCTGCTCGCAGGTTGGCGAATCCGCGGCTTCGCTGTCACAGTCGGCGGCCTCGGCCTCGGCTGCACACTGGTCGACTTGGCTATCGGTCGGATACTGCGACGGCTCGCACGTCTCCTCTTCCTCTTCTTCGGGGTCGCTCAGGCTCGGATCCTCGGTGCAGTCGGAATGGGCGGCCTGGGAACATCCGTTCGCGTCGCTCACACCCCAGTACTGTGCCGCCATGCCTGGATAGCAACGAAAGCTTGTCCTGCAGTAGGCTGCGGCGATCTCCTCGCACCAGGCGATCATCTGTGCTTCAGAAGGCTTGCCGTTGCCACCACCGCCACCTCCGCCGCCACTACATGGCGCAGCGAATAGCAGAAGCACTGGCAACCAGCGAATTGAACGCATGTCTTCCTCCCTGTTGATCTGGACGGCGATCATACACTAGCCCCAATCCCAGAAAGCCCCTCTCACCCCTTGGTCTTGGGACCAGCGGGCGATGTCTCGGAGCTTTCGTCGTCTGGCTGCTCGCCAGGTTTCGCCAACTCCTGACTGCCAAGGCGAACTAGACGGCGCCAAAGGCTCTGCGGAGGCGAGGGGCGGCCGTCATCGAGATCGGCGAACGTGTCGGCGGGCTCGACTTGCTGCGCTGCGTACCTTTCTTCTTGGCGAAAGAACTCGTCCTCGAGGCGGCGAAACCCCGACGGCCCAGTGCGATCGACGCCAACCGGCTGTGGAACTGGGCCAGACTTTCCTGCCTTGCGCTCGAGAACCAAAACTGGCGACGGTGTCTGCGCCGACGCCGGTGGCGCCTGACCTTCCGGGGCAGTCGCCGCCTTGTTGGCCAGCGTCGACTTGGCGGGCGATTGTTCTTTTCCGCCCCCGCCCGCGTTCGCAGATACTCTCTCTCGCGGTCTGCCCGGCTCGGCCAGAGACGCTCGCGAAAGCCTCTCTTGTGGTTGTTTCGCCGGCTGTGGCGGTGCCTGCGAGGCCTGCCGCTCCGACGAAGCCTTGGCTACGGCTGCTACCGGTGCTTGTCCTGACACCTGCGGCGGCGATGGTTCTGGCGATGGTGCAGGCGATTGTGCTGGCGAGTTGGCTCGCGGACGTATCGACGCCAGCGTCGACGGCGGTAGCAGTGCCGACGACTTGGACGCCGTTCGTACTGACGTTCGCAATGGCGCTTGTAGTGGCGCTTGTAATGGCGCTTGTAATGGCGCTTGTAATGGCTGCTTTGGGCCCTCTGCTTTCTGGCCAATCTCGCCGCACACGACCTGCGATGGAACGACGGAGGTGAAATTCGACGGCTGGGCGATCGTGTTGTCCATTGCCGGCAACTGTCCCCAGTCGACTCGTGCCAGATCCATCGGAGGCTGTCCGCTGTCGGCGATCGGCGAGCCTGCGTTTGCCGGCGACTCCTTCCTGCCGCGTCTCCCAGCCGGAGGCGCCCCGGGCGCTGGTCCGATTCTCTGGGTATCAATCAAATTCTGGACAGCAGGAACGCCGAATCTGGGGGTCGCTCCGATTCGCCAATCATCGACGAAATGGCCAGCGCGATCTGGTAGAGAAACGAGCTGCAGGATTCCGATTTCGACCAAGCGAGAGACGATCCTCACCGTCTCGATTACCCGGAAAGGGCTGTCCTCGACGATATCGGCGAACGTGCGTCCCCCGTCGAAAAGACGGAGAACCGAGCTGACTTCCGGCGGAATGCTGTCAATGCATGCAACAACCCGCCGGAGATCCTGCTCGAACACCGCGGCGGGGGAAAGCCCTTTGGCCATCGTTTCGAAATCCCGGAGGAATCGGGCGGTGTTTTCGACGAGCTCTGGCGGAGAGAACGGAATCTGGCGGCGCTGGATCACGCTTTCTGCCCGGAGCTCGAAGCGGGCCTGACTCCACAACAAGAGCTGGTGGAGCGCTGCCAATCCGTGCAGGACGCCAACCTGGGCGGAAGTCGTCTCACCCTGATAGAGGCGGAGCTCACCTCGCCTGGCGCCTCTCATCAGAGTGAGCACCCCCGTGCGGCGGGCCGAGATCAAGGCCCGAAGCAGGAAGAACAGGCCCCCGAACTCGCCAATGTCACCGACGAAAGCGTTCGGTGGAAAGCCGGGCTTGGCCATGCAGTAGAGGCGAGCGATGTTTACGACATCTCTTACGTAGGCAGGCAGGGCAACGAAGTCCGTGGCCTTGGCAATGAGCGGATTGACCCGCAACGCCGGATCTCCGAGGAGAAGCACTGGAAGGCGATCGGCCGGTGATGGTCTCGCGCGCACGCTATCGACGAGAGTACGTGCTCCCTGCCCGCCAAAATGACCGATTACGACGTCGACGAAGGCTTTGTCGATCTGCACGAGCGCTTCGTCGACCGACAAAGCGACGCTGACCTCGATCCCCTCGCGATCGAGAACGTAGGCTAGCGTTCCCCGCGTGCGCGGATTCTCCGATGCCAGTACTACCCGGGCAAGAGCAGGCATAAACTGGCCCAGTATAGCTTCCCACTGCCTCCAAACGAAAGTGTAAGATGCAACCGTGATCACACTGGAAGTCATCCAGGGCGTGCTCGAAGGGCACGGCTTCAGCGTCACCCATCATGGGGCCACACTCGGACGAGCACATTCGAATACGGTAGCGCTTCCCGACTATCACCTCTCGTCGGAGCACGGCCAGCTCTTCTTCGAAGGCGACCAGCCAATCTACCGGGATCTTCGCTCGACCAATGGCTCGGCGCTGGAGCGCAGTAACAAGCTGACCCCAATCGACTCCGCCGGCGGCTACGAGACGAGTCTCAAGGATGGCGATCTTCTCCGTCTAGGTGATCAACGCAACCCGGTGGTTCTGCGGGTGCGAATCGGAGCTGCCGGGGTCATCGCCGCCGGCGCAACCGGCCACGTTCTTGCGTCACGCCCGATCGACAACCTGCCCGAAGTGGCTGGCAAGATCGAGCGCGATCCTGTCCGCGTGGTCACTCTCTATCAGGTATCGAAGCGACTGGGACGGCAGCTCGACCTGACCGAGACGCTCGGCGCCCTCGCCGATGCAATGCTCGAGCTGGTGCCGAGAGCCACTCATGTCGCCATCTTCCTGCGCAACGAGACCGACGAACAACGCTTCACCGTGGCCTGCTCTCGGGCCCGCCAGCCGACCATCGAGACTACTGCCGTCGTCGCATGCGCTCGCGGCGCTGGCGGCTCTGGCAGCGGACGCTCATCACCCGAACGCACGCCCGGCGCTGCTGGCACACCCCCTCCGGTAAGAGCGAGCAGGGCGGTTCTTGGCCGAGTGCTCGAGCAACGAGCGGCGATCCTCCTCGCCGACGCAGCCCAAGAGCTGGGGGGATCGGAATCGATCATGGGCGGGCAGATCCTCTCCACCCTTGCCGTGCCTCTGTGGTACGGCGAGCAGATCGTCGGAGCAATCCAGGCCGACAACCGTGCCTCGCCGGGGGTGTTCACCGAGTACGATCTCGAGATCGCCCTGGTGCCCGGCGGCCAGGCGGCGCTGGCGATCCGCAATGCACTCCTGGTCTCTCGCCTCCGCATTGCCGAGGAACGGCTGCAAGGAGAAAACCTCTACCTCAAGAACCGCGAAGAAAAACGACGTTTCTCGAACATCATTGGCAGCTCGCCGGCCATGCAATCGCTGCTCGGACAGCTCGAACGAGTGATCGATACCAGAGCCACCGTCTGCATCGAGGGCGAGACCGGTACTGGCAAAGAGCTCATCGCCTCGGCGATCCACTACCAGGGCAAACGCCGCGACAAGCTGTTTGTCGCGCAAAACTGCGCCGCCCTCCCCGAAACTCTGCTCGAAAGCGAGCTCTTTGGCCACAAGAAGGGCTCCTTCACCGGCGCCGACCACGACAAGAAGGGACTGTTCGAGCTTGCCGACGCGGGAACTCTCTTTCTCGACGAGATCGGCGAAATGTCGCTCGGTCTGCAAGCCAAGCTGCTGCGCGTCCTGCAGGAAGGAAGTATCCGCCCGCTCGGAGCCATTCAAGAAAAGCAAATCGACGTACGAATCATCTGCGCGACCAACCGAGACCTGGCATCCGAGGTACAGGGCGGAAGATTCCGCCAAGACCTCTACTATCGCCTGATGGTCTTCCCAATCCGCGTTCCTCCTCTACGCGAGCGGCGCGAGGACATACCCACTCTGGCAGACCATTTCCTTGCCCGCTATACCCAGGAATACCGCCGGGCGATTCCGGGCATCTCGCAGGCCACCCTCGACATCATGTCGTCCTACGACTGGCCTGGGAACGTACGAGAGCTCGACAACGAAGTGCAGCGGTTCGTCATCCAAGCCAATCCAGGCGAATTCGTCGAGCCCGAGCACCTCTCCCCGCGACTCCGCCAGACCTCTGGCACCCTCACGCGAATCGCCCCGAAGAAGGGCACCCTCAAGGAGATGGTCGAGCAGGTCGAGCGTTCTCTCATCAAAGAAACGCTATGCGAATTCGGCGGCAACAAGACCAGGACTGCCGAGGCTCTCGGAATCACCCGGGAAGGACTACACAAGAAGCTCGCCAAGCTGGAGATGTGATTCCGACCCAACCCTCTCAAGGTGCATCCGACATCGACATCGACGATCGCGGGAAAACCTCGCGCCGGGCGGGCACGCTCGCGCCGGAGCAAGTTGTCACTCGTTCGCAATACACACCGCCCGCGCCGCGCGACGCTTCTCGAGAAATGGCCGGTGGTGCACTGCTCGCCTTTCTGATCGCGCTGCCAGTCTCCCTCCTCCCCGAGCCGTGGCGGCGCAAGCTCGGGCATTCCGATGCCGATCTTCCACTTGCCAGCGCCACGATCGTGAGCGGAATCGGCGAGCTCGCGTGCGGCCTGCTGCTGGCCGTGTATTTCTGCGGACGATTGTTCCGCACGGCTTGCCTCGACCTCTTGACCACGGCGGGGCAATCGTTGTCGGAACAGGGTGGCAATGCGCACCAGCTCGGATTCGGGATCGGCGCGTTGTTGTTCGTGAGCTTCCTCCTCTCGCCTGTGGGCATGTTGTGCCTCGCGCTGTTCGCCGAAGGGCTGGCCCGCGCCGTCGGAGGCCTGGTCACTGGCGAGCCGCACGCCTCCGGCATCCTGGGGGCGATCGAGGCACTATGCGTCCTCGGCGCCAAGACCGTCGGCCATGCTCGCGTGCGGCTGCGCGGACGCGCGCCAGCGCCCGACGAGATCACCCGCGAGCCAGACGGCAGCCGCCTTACCATCCGCACGTGCCGGGCCAGAGAGTGGAGCTGCGCAACTGTTCTCGACGCTTGCGGCGAGCTGTGGTGCTGGGTGGGGCACGAGAAGGCCACCGCACCACCGTACCGCCACACCTATCGATTCCGGCCCATGCCAGCCAATAGCCTGGTGCGACAGGTGACTCGCTATGTACCGGATACATAAGTTGCATTGGTCCATTACGGGGTTTTGGCGAGGGACAGCCATCGCCACGCTAGCGTCCCTCGCCCGCGCAGCGATGGTCGGGAATCGATCTTCTACTAGCCGGCAGACCGTTCTCCCAGATCACCGGAATCGACCGCCACACTTGCCGCATCAGTTCGCAGTAGCCCTGCTTGAACGCGCTCAAATCCCAGGCCAGGTATTGCCCGACCTCACTCGCCGCGATCAACTTTTCGCCGGTGAAGAACAAGTGCCAGATCGAACCGTGCAACTTCGCCTCCTCGAGAACGGCACCGTCAGCGAGATTCCACATCGCAACCGTGCCATTGGCGTAGCCGCCGACCAGAGTCCCCGGCGGACCTGCCACCAGCCGAGTGACCGCACACGATGGCGCTCCCTTGAAGGTATGGGTCGGTCTGGGCTCGCCACGTCGGGTGGGCCGGAGCTCGACCTGTCCTTGTTGGTAGCCCAGCACAAGCCAGTCGCCGACACGGCCAACAGCGGAGACTCCGATGTCGGCGGCATAGCTTGCCTTGGTCGCACCCGAAGACGGGTCGACGACGACAACCTGCCGCCCGACAGCGACGAGTAGCTCGCCTTGGTGGCTGGCAATGGCGGTTGCAGTGGTAGCAGCGGTGGCACTCCTGTTGGCCGTTTCAACAGCAGTCCCCGCAGCGATCGTGCTCGTCGGTCCGGCAGTGGCAGCAACCGGGGTAGCAGGCGTTGTGGCAGTCCAAGCCAGGCTGAGCGACCCTTTCGCATGTCCGTGCCGATGGATGCGTACTTCGCCACTGGCAAGGCTGACGCAGCCGTCCGGGACCGCCTGCACCCCCTCGATCTCCGGTACGTGCTCGTCTCCAACCAGCGAATCCGTGAGTAGATCCCAGTGCTCGATCCGTTCGCCAGCGACCAGCAAACAGAGGTGCTTGCCGTCGGTGCTCGTCGCTCCGTGGATCCCGCGATCCTCGACTGCTCGCTCCCAATGGATGTCTGCCGATTCTGCCGGAATGCTTCCGTCCGCCGAATCCAGCACCGTCCAGCCTCGGTGGGTGAACAGCCGCGCGGGTGACGGGAGCAGAACCGGCGCCCGCCAAGCGGGTATGAGCCGGTTCGCATCCCAGAGCCGGACCGTTCCATCGTCCGCGGATGCCGCCACCAGCCGTCCGTCGGGGCCGAAGGCGGTCCGATAGACGGATCCAACAGAGCGGCCGAGAACCCTGGAGGCTCCGCTATCCGCATCAACGAAAAGAACCTGGTGCGCCATCGGAACCGCCAGCTGCCGGCCGTCGGGATTGACGGACAAAAAAGCCTCGGCGGGTTGTGACTGCTGAAAGAGTAGCCGGCCACGACCGCTGGCGAGCTCCCAGCGGCGCACCGCGCCCTCGCGATCGTGGGCAAAAAGAAGACGTCCGTCGGGGGAGAAGACGACTCCGAATTGTTTGGCACCGCCATCGAAAGTCGCGACAGTCTGACCTGTTGCGAGGTCCCACACCCGCAGAGTGGGTGTGAACAAAAGCCGTTGGTTGTGCTGTTCCCTGTGCCTAGTCCCTAGTTCCTTGTTCCATTCCTCTTTCGAGGTGCTATTCTCGCCGCAGCAATCGGCGGCG
>JAZDLZ010000507.1:0-4216 GCA_043801535.1 Pseudomonadota bacterium | reverse complement strand
ACGAGTGTCGCTGATGTGGTGGCATGGGCCGACGCAGTCATTGCGGCCTCCGAGCATCCACACTGGTCTTTCTGTGAGCTGGCAATGATGGGCGGCCGGTTCAAGCCAGACGTTGCGAGCGCGCTGCGCGAAGTACCAGGAGTGCCAGACTCGGCTGTAGTCCAGCACGAGATCGTCCGAATGCTAGCCAGAGGGCTAGCTGCAGATCGCACTTATGCTGATCGATCTGCGTTTGCGCTCTACCGCCTCGCCATGGGGGACAGACTGCCCGACAGGACGCTCCGGTCCGTCGCGTGGTGGGCCTGGGACGCCTTATCGCTTGCGGACGAGGGAATCGATGGAGAGACGCGAGACCAGGTGATCGACAAGATGCTCGACGCATTGCAGACTGCCACCGGGAGACAACCCGACGCTGGTGACGTCCATCGGGACTAGCTTCCTGGAGGGAGGGACAGGGTGCCAGAACCGCTAACAGATCGCCTCGATGCAGCAACCTACGAGGGCGATGTCCCGTTCCACATCCGCCTCGTTCCCGATCCCCGAGACGAGCAGACGCCGGAGGTTGAGACGTGGTTGTCGGAGAGACTGCTTCGCCGTCTCCGGCATCTTGGTCTCGCCTACGAGCTTCCCCTTCTCTCCCGTTTGCCGGTGGCAGAACCCTGGAGCTATCCTGAGGTCCAGTGTGCGCAGCTCGAGGACGAGATCATCTTCTTGCTGAATCTGGTCGCCGATCCCGCCCTTCGCGAATCGACAGAGGCTCTGCTTGGCCTGATTCGTCAGGCCATCCGGGAACCAAGGGGACGAACTCTCACTGTCGAGGCACCATAGGCAGAGCCATGTTCGACCACGGGCCCAGCACTCAATCGGACTTCGAGCGCATGCTGCAGACCCTAGTCGGCCGGTTCGTCGAAGCTGTCACGTATCATGAAATCGCATACGAGGACGGCGCGCCGATGTGGAACCGAGGAAGCCAGTCTTTCGACTCGCTGGACTTCGGGTTCGAGCTGCGACTTGACGACGGATCGGTATTCTCGTTCACATGGGGCGCCGAATTCACGCAGTACAACGTCTCAATCCGTCAGGGGCCCATCAACTTTGGAGACACGGCGCGCAAGTGGGACGCGACCGAGCGGTGGGGACCGCTTCTTGGCTGCCGCATCGTGGCCACGGCAACGAGCTGGCTACCTATCGCCAACGACGGCGAACACGCCGAGAACATGTACCCCCAGGACGTACGGCTCGTGTTCGCCTCTGGCAGAGTCGTCATGATCTCGGCCTTTGAATCGCGCAATGGTGAACTCAACATGGGAATGACGGACAACATCACCGTATTCTTCGACGAAAGCGAAAGGCACACACTCAGGTGAACGGAATGCACGATGACCGGCAGAGCGCATGAAAAGGCGGGAATCCGATGCCAAGGCCGCCGAGCTCGCGCTCGCCGAGTCCCTGTGAGAACTCGCCGCGGTCGTCCCTCGTGCCGACACCCGAGCGGACGATGTCGGCGATGGCAATGCGTTTGCCGCCGCGTTCAACCGAGAGCGCATGCTTGCCGGTCGCTGGATCCACGGTGTCCCGTACCCACGGGGTCAGCTCCTTGATGCGGTCTGGGGCAGCCTCGACTTGCTCGAACAGGTCGAGACCCTGGCTGACCGAGAAGACCTTGCCGTCGAGGAAACGGCAAGTGGGGGTGGTGACCTCGTCAAGTACGGCGACAATGCGGTAGCTGGTGATGGCTGCTTCGGCGTAAGCGGAGAGCTGCGCGAAGGATCGGCCTCGACCGATGAATGCACCGGCAATGACCTCCCAGTAGAACGACGCCCGGCCAGCGATGATTCCTTCCGCAGCCTTGGCCAGGTCGCCGGCGATTTCGTCACGGCCGAGTCCTGCCTCAATGCCATCGGCAACGATTCGACGTGCCTCTTCGCTGAATGCCTCGTGCCGGCGGCCGTACTCGTCGCGCACGTAGTTGGCCTGGCTCGACCGCAGATGGCGAATCACCCGCTGGTCGATGGCATTGAAGTCGGCGGCGATGGCGAGCTTCCGGTCTCGCCGAGCCCCGTCCCGGGTTGCGCGCACTACCTCGGTGGCTGCCTTGCCCAAGACGGCCTGCACCTTGCCTGGAATCTCGCTCGTCTTCCTGCCTGCCGCCTTCATGGCCTGGGCAATGAGGCTCCGGCGCTGCTCGGCGGTGGTTTGGTGCCAGTCGACGTCGAGCACGGCCAGTGCCGCCTTCACTGCTGCCTGATCCGAGTCGGCTGCACGCGCCCGCAGTCGCCGGGCGAGCAGTATCACTGCTCGGTCGAAGCCGGCGGGGGTGCCGAGATTCATGGCCTTTGCGACATCGAGCCGCAGGTAGCGGCCGAGGATGAAGTCGGCGGCATCCCGGGCGTCGCCAACGAAGTCGAGGTCATCTCCCAGGCGGTTCTGCGGAACCAACGGCAAGTCACCAGGCCCGAGGTCGCCTTGCTGCTTGTCGGTGATCTGGAGCATCATCGACGTTCCAGTGAGCAGCCCGCGTCAATCACGACTGGGTAGCGGGCTCGGCCCCGGACCTCGATGCCTGCCTCGGTCGGTCGCATCAGGATCTCGTGGCTGGCGGCGCAGTCGTCGCAAACCGCGAAGACCAGAGTCCCGTTGCGCCACAGGGTCGTCGCCTGATCGAGACCGCTTCGACGCCTGCACATTCGGCATTCGATTACGCCGCGCTCGGCATCGAGCTGAGCTTGGCGGACCCAAGCCTGCTGGAGGTCAGCGTTCGTCGGCATTTGCATCGGCGTTTCCATCGGTGCCTGCATCGGCATTTCTCCCTTCGCTCGATCTTGCGAACCAGCCATTGAGCTCAGCCGGCGGCACTCTGACCAGTTCCGGCTCCTCTCCGGCGAGATAGCGACGGGCGAGTATGAGTCGCTCCTCTGCCAGCCGCCTCTCCTCGGCCTCCAATTCCTCGCGCAGCCGCAGGAGCCGGCGAGCGTCATCCAGAAGCGAGCTCCTCTCGGTACCGGCGCCAGAGTCGCCAGGCGCGTTCTTGAGCTCGATGCATTGGGTTTGCACACCGGCCAGCGTGAGAGTCAGGGGCCGCTTGACCCAACCATCGCTGATCTTGCGAAACTCACGGTTGAAGATATCGCTGGCCAGCAGCCGTCCCTCCTCGGGAGTGAGCACGCCAACGCGGACCAGCTTCTCCACCATGTTCGTGAGCCGCTCTGGATCTCTGGTCACCGGCGTCTGCGAACGGAAGCGCCAGAACCGGATGCCCATGTCGGCCAGAAGCTTGCGGTTGATCAGGTAGTCGAATTCGTCCCGCTCGGGCTGGAAGACCTGATCTTCTGCGAAGAGCAGCTGCGAGTCGGCGACTGACCGATTGTAGTCGTGGGAGTCGCCGCGCAGCAGTTGCGGCAGCCTGAAGGCGCTCCCGACCTTGTCGATGTTGCGCCGGTCGTACTCCTGGAAGAGCGCGTCGTGCTGCTGAGCGTCGGTGAGCGGCTTGAGCTCGATCTTGGTCCGATTTTCGCCGCTACCTCGGCCAGAATTGTCGGCTTGGAGGATGAGCATCCGATGGAAGTTCTGTTTGCCCTTGATGTTCTCCTCGATGAAGCGCTCGATGCGCGGAATCGATGACTCGGTGAGTGTGCCGCCGGACACCAGTAGCGCCAGCGGAGGGACACTCTTGTTCTCGAAGTAGAGATAGTTCACTTCCTCCATCTGCCGGGAGCCCAGTACTGACAGCAGCGTGCCCACCCACCTCGGCACGCCATACGGGGAACGCGGCGAATGAATGGCAAAATGCATGATCTCCGTGGCTGGCGCATCGTCGGGTCGGGCCCGCAGCAGAGCAGCGACGTCCGCGAATGGCGCACCGCTGCGCTTTGATACCACCCGCGGATCGCCGAAGGCCTTGAAGTAGACTCGCTCGGTCCCCTGGATCTGAACAAACCGGCGCAGCCGCCGCCTGGCAGTCACCGTTTCGTAGGCCACCGGCGAGATCCGTACCCTCTCTTCGACCTCGACTGGTCCCGGGTCGAGCGGTAGCAGACGCACCGACTGCGACGGCACATGGACAAGCCGTGCCACCTCGCCGCGATTGTTGCGCAAGACTTCCCAGTAGGCGTTGCCGGTGACCTCGAGGTCCTGCCGGGTGCGCCGCCGCAGGTCGACAAACGAGTGGTCGAAGCAGCAGAAGTCGAAGAACGCCTCCAGCCGCGCCTTCTCGGCC
>JAZDLZ010000503.1:0-2195 GCA_043801535.1 Pseudomonadota bacterium | reverse complement strand
CGCGAGGGACGAAAGGTCGAATACATCCCTCCAGAGGACGTCGTCCGCCAGCAGGGCGCCGAGCTGCTTCGACTGTGGGTTGCCTCGAGCGACTTCCGCACCGACATCACCTACTCCCGGACAATCCTCAACCAACTCAGCGAATCCTACCGCAAGTACCGCAACACCTCGCGGTTCGTCCTCGGAAACCTGTACGACTACAACCCCGCCAAGGACCGGGTCGGCGACGCCGAGCTGCGGGATCTCGACCGCTACGCGCTCGCCCTGCTGCGGGACTTCTGCTACCGAGTGACGCAGGCCTACGAGCAATACGAGCTTCACACGGTCTTCCGCAGTCTGATCGATTTTGTCACCGTCGAGCTGTCGGCATTCTACTTCGACGTCGTGAAAGACCGGCTCTATTGCGATTCCCCGGCATCCTCGTCGAGACGCGCCGTCCAGACAACCCTGTGCGAGATCGGCAGGGCGCTCGCCACTCTGTCCGCCCCCATCCTGTCGTTCACTGCCGAGGACATCTGGCGTCATCTACCACGCGCCGCGTCCGATCCAGCGTCAGTACACCTGGCAGCCATGCCGGCCGGAGCGCCGCTCGACGCGAACAGCGAGCTCGTCAAGCGCTGGGCGATCCTCGCCGAGTATCGGAAAGGGGCGGTCAAGGCACTCGAGCCATTCCGCGCCGCCAAGCACCACCCGCTCGACGCTCTGCTGGTCGTCATGCCGAATCCAGCCCACCGCGAAATCCTGAAGTCCAGCCAAGAGGCGCTTCCCGAGCTTTGCGGAGTGTCGAGCGTCGTCATCTCCCCGGACAATGCCCTCGGCGAAGGACCCGCATTCACCGCCGAACAGGCACCTGGCCGGCGCTGCGATCGTTGCTGGAAGTACACCAGCGCCAGCGGCGCTCTCTGCGACCGCTGCGCCACCGTTCTCGGAGCAGCAGATGCCTAGGCGATACCGACTGTTTCTCATTGTCATGGCGATTTCGGTCGCCATCGATCAAATATCCAAGTACTGGGCGAGGCTGGCGCTCGAAAAATACGGCGATCATGGCTACGCGCTCATCGAGGGATTCTTCCATTTACGCCTGTCATTCAACCGAGGCATTGCCTGGGGCATGTTCTCCAGCCTTACTGGCGGACGAATTGTCCTCTCGCTCGTCAACCTCCTTGCGTGCGTGGCGATCTTCCTGTACGTGCGCAAGGCCAACGACTCGCAAAAATGGTTCGCCTCCGCTCTTGGCCTGGTTGGCGGCGGCGCGTTCGGCAACGCGATCGATCGAATACTCGTCGGCCAAGTGACCGACTTCATCCTGTGGCAAGTGCGCAGCTACCGGTGGCCCGTCTTCAATATCGCCGACGCATCCCTGGTCATCGGAGTTGCAATCCTTTTCCTCGACATTGGCCACGAACAACGGCGCAAGAATCGACAACCAGAGGGAACACCAACGGACAAGCCAACGGACAAGCCAACGGAATGAGAGTTTTGGGGACCGCACGGGAGACAGGTAGCAAGTGAAACCGGTATTTCTGAAATTCACTCTGCCTCTCGTCGGAGAAGTCGTCTTTCCGGCCTACATGACGATGCTCCTCGTCGGCTATGTAGTGGCCATGTGGCTGGCCACACGCGAGGAGGATCGTACCGGAGGCCGGGGACAGGCCGTCGCCGACATGTGTCTCTGGATGCTGGTCCTCGGAGTTCTCGGGGCGCGAGCTCTCAGCGTTCTGGCCGACGGGAAGCTGCGCGACTTCATCAACCTGTGCGTCGAGCCCAAGCTAGTCGAGGCAGTGGACGCCAAGGTCTCGTTCTGTACGACTGACCAACAATGCGGCTATGACTATCTCTGCGACCTCGCCACGAACAAGTGCTATCCGCCGCGAGACTGCTTGTTCGCGCTCAAGTTCTGGGAAGGAGGGCTCGCCTACTATGGAGGGTTCCTGTTCGCCGTACCATTCGGAATCTGGTACGCGGCGCGAAAAAGGCTCGGTGTGTGGCGTATCGTCGACCTCCTTGCACCGTACGTCGCGCTCGGTCTCTTTTTCGGTAGGCTCGGCTGCTTTTTCACTGGCTGCTGCTTTGGCAGCCACACCAACCTGCCCTGGGCAGTGAGCTTTCCTGGTCATCCGCACGTTCACCCTGCTCAGCTATACGAGGCCGGGGGAGCACTGCTGATCTTCGTCATTCTCTACTTCTACCAACGG
>JAZDLZ010000497.1:0-4609 GCA_043801535.1 Pseudomonadota bacterium | reverse complement strand
CTCGGGAGCTTTGTCGATCTGATCGTAGGCGGTAAACACCGCCATCTTCTTGACCGCTTGCACCTTGGTGATGGCCGCGGTCAAGGTCGTCTTGCCGTGATCGACGTGGCCGATCGTCCCGATATTGACGTGGGGCTTGGTACGGACGAATTTCTCCTTGGACATAGCTCTATGCTCCCTTCACCTTCGCGACGATGTCCTCGCTAATCTGGGCGGGAACCGGCGCGTAGTGCCCGAACTGCATGGTGAATGTTGCACGACCCTGGGTTCGCGAACGTAGATCAGTAGCATATCCGAACATGGAAGCCAAGGGAACCTCGGCGGCGATGGTCTGAACGCTGTCGCGACGTTCCAGGTTCTGGATTTTGCCACGGCGTGAGCTCAGGTCGCCAATGACGTCGCCCATGAACTCGACCGGAGTCAAGACCTCGACGGCAGTCATGGGCTCGAGTAGCTGGAGGCCGGAGTTCCTGGCACCCTCTTGGAATGCCATCGACCCGGCAATCTTGAAGGCCATCTCCGACGAGTCGACTTCGTGGTAGGATCCGTCGAGCAGCGTCACCTTGATGTCCACCATCGGGAATCCGGCGAGCACCCCGCGCTGCATCGCTTCCTGAATGCCCTTGTCGACGGCTGGGACATACTCCCTCGGAATGGCTCCGCCAACCACGGCATTCTTGAACTCGTAGCCCGAGCCACGTGAGCTCGGCTCCACGACAATCAGGCAATGACCGTATTGTCCTCGCCCGCCGGTCTGCCTTACGAACCGGCCTTCGCCCTCTGCTCGACGAGAGATCGTTTCCCGGTAGGCGACCTGCGGCCGTCCGACGTTTGCCTCGACCTTGAACTCACGCAGAAGCCGATCGACGATGATTTCGAGATGGAGCTCGCCCATCCCCGCGATGATCGTCTGTGCCGTTTCGTGATCGGTCGAGACCCGGAAGGACGGATCCTCGAGAGCTAGCTTGGCGAGCGCACTGCCGAGCCTGTCCTGGTCTTGCTTGGTCTTGGGCTCGATAGCAATGGCAATGACGGGCTCGGGGATAGTCATTGCCTCCAAGACGACCTGGGCATTCTCGTCGCAAAGCGTGTCGCCGGTGGCAGTCGAGCGAAGGCCGACTGCGGCGGCGATGTTACCAGTCTCGACTTGCTTGATCTCCTCGCGCACATTGGCGTGCATACGCAGTAGTCGGCCAATGCGCTCCCGCCGGCCGCGAGCAACGTTGTACACCGTCTGTCCGCTGTGCACCGTCCCCGAGTAGACTCGGAAATAAGTGAGCTGGCCGGCAAAGGGATCGGCCATGATCTTGAAAGCCAAGGCCGCAAATGGCGCGGCGTCCGAAGGGTTGACGACTGTCTCCTTGCTGCCGTCCGGTGAACGACCGCGAATCGGCGGCACGTCTGCTGGCGACGGCAGGAAGTCGACTACCGCGTCGAGAAGGGGTTGCACGCCTTTGTTCTTGAAGGCAGCGCCGAAAAGGACCGGTACAGCCTTGAGGGCGATGGTGGCGCGACGAAGCGCCGTCCGAATATCGCTTTCGGTCAACGGACGTTCCTCGAGGAAAGCGACGAGAGTCTGTTCGTCTACCTCTGCCAGCCCCTGCACCATCCGCTCGCGGGCCTGCTGTGCTTCCTCGATTCTGCTATCCGGGATGGCGCCGATCTGAAAGCGAGCGCCCAAGGATTCCTCGTCCCACACGATCGAGCGCATCGCAACCAGATCGATTACCCCGGCGAATTTCCCCTCGAGCCCAATCGGCAGATGGAGAACGATGGGATTGGCACCAAGGCGGGCGCGAATCTGGTCAATCGCGCGCTGGGGATCAGCCCCGGTGCGATCGAGCTTGTTGATGAACGCGATTCGTGGAACACCGTAGCGATCGGCTTGCCGCCACACCGTCTCCGATTGCGGCTGCACTCCGGCGACGGCGCAGAACAGCGCCACTGCGCCGTCGAGCACTCGCAGCGAACGCTCGACCTCGATGGTGAAGTCGACGTGACCGGGGGTGTCGATCAGATTGATGCGGTGGTCTTGCCAATAACAGGTGGTGGCTGCGGAGGTGATGGTGATCCCGCGCTCCTGTTCCTGTTCCATCCAGTCGAGCGTGGCAGCGCCGTCGTCGACCTCGCCAATGCGACTCGACCGGCCGGTATAGTAGAGGATCCGTTCGGACGCAGTAGTCTTCCCGGCGTCGATGTGCGCCATGATCCCGATGTTCCGGGTTCGCTCTATTGGATACTCGCGGGGCATACTACTTTTGGCTTCGAGACACAGTAGTCTCGTCTCTTCCCGTGCTTGTTCCGCAATGGGCCGGCAGGTTGCTCGACTCTGACTACTTGGCTGGTGAGATACCTGGAGCTCGCTCCAGCCATCCCATCATCCACCTAGTGCTCTTCGAATCCCCGACCTCTATGTTCTGGCCCTTGCTCCAATTCGCAAGAGCTCGTATCGATCGTTCGTCTACCAGCGGTAATGAGCAAAGGCCTTGTTGGCCTCGGCCATCTTGTGCGTGTCTTCTCTCTTCTTTACTGCGTTTCCCTTGTTCTGCGACGCATCGAGAATCTCGCCTGCGAGCTTCTCGACCATCGTCTTTTCACCGCGATTGCGGGAATACGAAACCAGCCAGCGCATTCCCAGGGCTTGCGACCGCTCTGGTCTCACGTCGACGGGCACCTGATAGGTGGAGCCGCCGACTCGGCGTGACTTGACTTCGACCTTTGGCCTTACGTTGGCCAAGGCTTTGTCCCAGACCTTGATGGGATCGTCTTTGGCGCGATCCGCCACGATTCCGAACGCCCCGTACACGACACTCTCGGCAATTGCCTTCTTCCCTCGGGTCATCACCGTGTTGATGAACTTGGTAATGCGCCGACGCATTTCTGGCGGAGCGTCAGTGTATTTGGGGTCTGGAAGAACCTTGCGCTTTGGTACCTCACCTTTTCGCGGCATGCTTGCTTACCTCACGTGCGTCCTGCTACTGCGGGCTACTTCGGCCGCTTTGTTCCGTACTTGGACCGGCTACGACGGCGGTTGGCAACCCCGGCGGTATCGAGAGTGCCTCGGATGATATGGTAGCGGACCCCTGGCAGGTCTTTGACCCTGCCGCCGCGGATCAGGACAACGGAGTGCTCTTGCAAATTGTGTCCTTCGCCGGGGATGTATGTCGTAACCTCCATCCCATTGGTGAGGCGCACGCGCGCCACCTTGCGCAGCGCTGAATTTGGCTTCTTGGGCGTGGTCGTGTAGACACGAACACAAACCCCCCGTTTTTGCGGGCAGGCCATCAACGCCGGAGCAGCCGTGCGGCGGCTCTGTTTTTCTCGACCGGTTCTGACTAGTTGGCTTATCGTCGGCATCTAACCACGATCCGAGCTGGAGAATTGGGTCATTCTAGTGAGGAAGAGCCGTCTGTCAAGCAGAAACTCTCTGACGTCCAGAATCCGCTCGTTGACACTCCGCGGCGGCCACGGCTACTCTTGGTAGGTCATGGGTTCCCCGCCACGTATCCTAGTCATCGACGACGATGCCTGGATACTCCGAATGGTGGGATCCGTCCTGGAAAAGAGCGGCTATGTCGTCGAAACCGCAAGCGACGGATCCGAGGGATTGCAGAAGGCCGAGACCTGCCCGCCGGATCTCATTGTGTCCGACGTAATGATGCCACGGGTTGACGGATGGGATCTCATCAAGCGACTGAGAGCACGTCCGGCGTTTGCCCTGATACCGGTCATATTCCTCTCCGCCTTGGGCTCAGACGACGATCGGATCAAAGGCTTCAGACTGGGCGCCGATGACTATCTTCCCAAGCCATTCAGATTCGAGGAGTTGACTCTACGGGTGGCCAAGGCGCTCCGTGGCAAGCGGGCGATCGAGGAGGTCTTGCGAGACCGAGCCTTGCCGACGACAGCGGCGTCATCGCCGTCGCCGCTACCGCCGCCAGGAGAGACCCAGGCAGCCCAGCAGAACGAGCGTAGGCCTGGAATCTACGGAACGCTCACAGAGATAGGGCTAGGCTCGCTTCTCGCCTTGTTCGAAATGGAACGAAAATCCGGACTGCTCGTCATCACTCGAGATTTCGCCGCGCGTCGGAGCGTCGGAACCGACGCGAGCATCAAAAGCAGCAGCGAAAGCGGCAGGTGCAGCAGCAGGAGTAGCAGCTCCGGCACGAGCACTAGCGCGAACACGAGCAGTGGCATTAGCACTGACGTGAGCTGGGACGCTGGCATCGATGATTTCTGGTCGGTCCACGGCTTGGGTGCGACGGCGATCACCGCCACGTCTCCAGCGAATCCAGATGTGCTCGAAGACAAGAACGCGAATGGCTGCATCGAGAGTGGCTCGATCCAGCTACGGCAAGGAAAAGTAGTTCGAGCACGACAATCTGGCTCGGCTAGCCTGGCCAACGAAGAAGCTGTGTACTCGATGCTGGAATGGACAGAGGGAAGCTTCGAATTCGCCAGTGGCAGCGGCGAGCCCGGTGAGGAGATGCAGGCGTCGACCAACGAGCTTCTTCTCGAGGGCGCGCGGCGGCTCGACGAAACACAAAGAAGACGCGCCAGGGACAAGTAGCAATCCAGGCAAGACGGTAGGGTGTGATCGTTGCTCGTT
>JAZDLZ010000496.1:0-5398 GCA_043801535.1 Pseudomonadota bacterium | reverse complement strand
CTCGGGAGCTTTGTCGATCTGATCGTAGGCGGTAAACACCGCCATCTTCTTGACCGCTTGCACCTTGGTGATGGCCGCGGTCAAGGTCGTCTTGCCGTGATCGACGTGGCCGATCGTCCCGATATTGACGTGGGGCTTGGTGCGGACGAATTTCTCCTTTGACATGCCTGCGCCTCCGCGATGTACCACTTTCGGGGACCTGGTGATAGACAGAACAGCTTCAGTTTGGCAGAGTAGCACCTCCGACCACCACAAAAACATCATATTGTGTCCATTCGTATCCATTGCGTCGAGCCCCCGACCAGGATTGAACTGGTGACCCCCTCCTTACCAAGGAGGTGCTCTACCACTGAGCTACGAGGGCGGCTTCGCTGTCGGTCTTCGTTCCTGTTGTTCCTGCTCCTTGTTTTTTGCTAGCTGCTCGTTCGCTACGACTTGTCAGGAGCGGGCGACGGGATTCGAACCCGCGACGTCCAGCTTGGAAGGCTGGAGCTCTACCATCTGAGCTACACCCGCATCCAGTATCCGTTACAACATCCGATTCGTTGTGTTGTGGAGGGGGAAGGAATCGAACCTTCGAAGGCGTTCGCCGGCAGATTTACAGTCTGCTCCCTTTGACCGCTCGGGAACCCCTCCATGGGCATCTGACTCAGTCTATTCTCTGCTTTCTTCTCCTTCACTCCGAGGAGCTGGCGATCGGAGTTGAACCGATGACCTGCTGCTTACAAGGCAGCTGCTCTACCGGCTGAGCTACGCCAGCAGAATGGTTAGTTTTTTCTTGGCTAGAACCGCTGCCCATAAAACGGAATGCTGGCTTATATTAGGGCCGGCAGCGGATGTCAAGGGTTTTCCCGGCGTACACAACGAACATGGTTGGCATCACTCACCGAATTCTCGAGCTTTCCCCGGCAGCTCCTAAAGAAGGTCGGCACGAGCGGGAATGTACTCGGCTGGCCAGTTACCCCCGCCACGGTCAGCAGCAATCTCATCTCCCTTTCCTTCGTTCTTTCCACTATCTCGATTGTCCACGTCCACACCAGCACGTTCTCCTGGTCTCACCACGCCTCCGCTCAGTTGTTTGGCGAGAATCCTTTTCACCTCTTCGGATGCCGCTGCTGATCCCTCGCTCCACGACGTGGTCACTCGCCCCTCTCTGGCCATGACCAAGTTGCGTTCATGGTATCGCAACGACTTCTCGAGGAGCCGCCGGAGCTGCGGCTCTTGATTCATTGCACGCGCGTATTCCTCCTGGGCAAGCGCAGAATCCAGCTCGTCCGGCACGGGGACCTCCATGAAAGCATCCCAGAACTCCTTGTACATTGCCCCGACCTGAAAGACGGCGGCCGTTGCCCAATAGGGCTCCTTGTAGTCGACAGTCTTCAGGTAGCGATCCCTGGCCAGAAGGAGTAGCTCGCTCTTTTGTTCGATATCGCGCTCGAGCTGCTCTTGCGGCAAGCGAAGCGGCGTTCCCTTGAACTGCCGATGCGGAATGCCTCCCAAGTAGTATTGTCCCATGGCAACAAAATACCTACTCTCCCGCTGGTCCGCGGGATCTACCTGATAATAGAGAACCACAATCGAATGGAGGATTTGCTCTGCCCGAACATAGTCGGCAAGCTCGATCAGCGCATAGCCTTTTCTCGCCATCGCCTCGATGCGCTGGGCAGGTGGGAGAGAGCCATTGGCCAGGATTGCGTCGAGAGCAACAACCGCTTCTTGATAGCGACCGCTCTCGGCCAGCACTGCCCCGAGGTGAAAGAGAGCGTCGATGGCGTCTGGGGATCCAACCGGCGATCGGAGCACAACCTCCTGATAGTTCTCGGCCGCACCGGCGAAATCGCCCTTGCCTTCGCAGGCAAGCCCCGAGTTGTAGAGAGCAGCCGACGCCAACAGTGAATCCGGGAATTCGGCAAGAAGACGCGCATAGTGAGCCAGCGCTTCGTCGTAGCGCTGGCGCTGCAGGGCTTCGTTGCCTTGCTCGAGCAAGGAGGCCGCATCGTAGACTCGGGTCTCGGTTCCAGTGGGGGTGGTCACCACCTCGATTCGGATCGGCTCGAGCCTGACCCTCGACGGCGGAGCCTCTCTGGGCTGGCGCGAGTGTGCCTTCCCGACGAGAGTAGTCCTTGTCCCTCGCCGGGAAGCAGAGCCGCACCCAGCCGAAAGGCCGAAAAGCCCAAGTACCAAGGACACGACCAAGAGTCGAAGACGATCTGGCAACAGACAATTTGGTAACAGACGAACGCGAAGAGGCTTTTCAGCACCCGGACGACGAGAAGCAGGACTGGCGCCATTGTGGTGGTACATGACGTCTATGACACTGGCTCGCTGCCGGCAGTTCCATCTCCCGCCACTGGCACCGTGCGATGCCTCCCTCCCAATCAGCTAGCTGAATGACCGGCAGGCCTGGTCGTACTCCTTCCACCAGCCATCGAGCTTGTGCATGTCGGTAGCTCGTGGCTCGTCACCCTCGCCAGCCAGCCTGAGGTAGTCACGCAGCATCGGCCGGAAGTGAGGGTGAGCGCAGTGATCGATGATGTCTTCGGCACGATGACGAGCAGACCGGATGGAGGTGTTGAGCGCGACTCCCTGTTCGGTTACTACGCACTTGATATCGTGCTCAGTGTGATCGATATGGCGCACGTAGGGCATTACGCAGCTAACGGTGCGGCCGTCCTTGAGCTGACGCACCGACGGCGTATGGACGATCGATATGTAGGCGTTGCGGAAGAAATCGCCGCTGCCACCGAGCCCGTTGATCACCTTTGACCCGTCAACGTGGGTGGAGTTGACGTGACCGTAGATGTCGACTTCGATCGGGGTGTTCATGGCGATGACGAAAAGCCGCGAGATGACTTCCGCGCAGTTCGAAAGCCACATTGGCCGCAGCACGAGCTTGCCCCGGCACTTGTTGAACATACGCTCGAACTCCAGGCGAGCTGGTCCAGAAAACGACACAGCCGTTGCCGAAGCGCACTCGAATTTGTCGTCGTCGGCAATGAAACGGAGCATGCCGTCCTGGAACACTTCGGTCCAGAAACGGACCTTCTCGAACGGCGACCGGTAGAGCTCTCCGACAATGGCGTTGGCCACATTGCCGACACCTGACTGAATGGGAGGAAGACGCTTCCCCCAGTTGAACCACTCCCGACACTTGAGCAGATACTCGACAACGTTCTCGGCGATACGGCGCTCGGCATCGCCCGCCTCACGGAAGTCGACTGGATGGTCGGGAATGGTCGATTCGACAATGGCAGCGACCCTGCTCGGATCGATCTGCACGTACGGGGTTCCGATGCAATCGTTCACATTGGTGATCGGGATAGGCCAACCAACGTGCGGGTGCACTGCCGGCAAGGCGATGTCATGGAACCTGGTGTAGTCCGGTACCGCGGTGTTCACTTCGAGAACGATTCGCTTTGCCTTGGCCAGAGCTTCGGCTGCGATTCCCACCGACGAGGTCAGAATGACACTGCCATCGGATCTGATACGCGACACCTCGACAACCGCCAGATCGACGTCGCCGTAGAAACCGTACATCAAGTTGCGCGCGAACTGACCCAAATGAACGTCGGCGAAATCCATCCTGCCAGCATGGATGAGCTTGCGGGATGCTGCCGAGGACATGTACGGGCCGCGCTTGGAGACGAACGGGGCAATCGGACCTTCGACTTGATCGGAGAGCGACGCGCCGCTGAACAGGGCAAGGCGCACGTGCGGAGCCGTTGCCGCCAGGTGTTTTGCCAGTGCCGGCAAGAATACCTTCGGCTCGCCTGATTTGGTGAATCCGCTGACCGCAATCGTGCAGTGGTCCGTGACCAGCTTCACTGCCTCTTCGACGGGAATGACCTTGTCGAGCATCCCCTTGTTTTCAATCCGGTCCGATAGTGTTGCCATCGAGCACCTCCGTGCTGCGCCGATACCGAATTGCCCGCACACGCCCCCGCGTAACATCAAGCTCGCAGCAATAAGCCCGAAGCAGCGCAAGGCGCATTCTGCTGCGCACTATAGCACGCACCGCGGCACGCACCATCCATCCAACTTCTAGTAGGCAGTCCCGGCCGGCTGCAGCAATCGCCTGACGGTATTGAGAAATGCCTGCCCGTCGACTGGCTTGGACAAATAGCCCTCTGGCCGCGGCACCTGTTTTCGACTGGAGATGAAGTGTTTGAGCTCCTCGGCGACCCCGGTGACGATGATCACCGGAATCATGGCAAGCATGGGGTGGGTCTTGATCTCCCGATAGGTCTTGACGCCGGACTGCTCGGGCATGGTGATGTCGAGGGTAACCAGATCCGGATGGTCGGCGTGAATCCGCTCCATCGCCTCCAACTCCGTCGAAGCCGACAGAGTGGCGAAGCCGTTGTCCTCGAGCAGCGCCGTCAGGTATCTGACTGCGTCCGGCTCGTCGTCCACGACGAGTATCTTGAATACGCGGGTGTCGGCCATATCCTTGTCTCCTCCTTCTTACCCTGCGCTGGCATGGGTTGGCAGCAACCTGCCTGGCATCAGCCTGCGCGGAGAGCACTCCGCACCGCTGCCAAGAGAGCATGTCGATCGATTGGCTTTTCAATCAGGAAAGCGGGAGGCGCAAGAGGACGGCATTTCTCATCCGTCAACGTCATGCTGTCCACCCCGGTACAGACAATCACTGGGAGATGCTTCAAGCGAACGTCCGTCTGGATCTCCGCGTAGAGACGAACACCGGTCTTTCCAGGCATGCGCACGTCGAGCAGGACAAGATCGAAACACTCGCTCCGCAGCAAAGCGAGTCCTTCCTCTCCCTCACTGGCGGAACGCACCTGGTATCCCTCGTCTTCCAATAGAGCAGTGAGAAACGAGGTGGCGTCCGGCTCGTCATCGATCACCAGAATACGATTCCCCATGTGCCTCCCCCGGTCCATCGCCAATCGGGATGAGCACCGTGAAACAGGTTCCCTCGTGCAACGAGGAATCGATCGCGATGCTACCCTTGTGGCTGGCGGCAATCTTGTGGGCGATGAAAAGCCCCAACCCAGTGCCTTCAGTTCCTTTCGACGAAAAAAATGCCGAGAACGCCTTTTCTCGTGTCTCCCGATCCATTCCGATCCCGTTGTCCGAAACCTGGAAGACCATGGCTCGAGCATCTCGCCGCACTTTCACCACTACCTCGTGATCCACCTTCTTCTTGTCGGTCCGGCAGGCATCGAGCGAGTTCTCCACCAGATTGACGAGCAGGGAATGCACGGCGCTCCGGTCTGCCCGGAAGGCACGCGCACTCTGCTCCACCTCCGTTCGCAGACCGACGGCGAGTTGCTGCGCGCGCGTCGCCAGCACACCCACCACGTCGGCGACCAGATCGGGAGCGTCGACGGGATCGATCTGCATCTCCCGATCCTTGGCGTAGTAGAGCACATTCAAG
>JAZDLZ010000490.1:0-5217 GCA_043801535.1 Pseudomonadota bacterium | reverse complement strand
GAACTGTGCCCCCTCCGACATTGCCTGTTGCCTGTTGCCGGTCGCCGGTTGCCTGTGGCCTGTTCTGCAGCGGAGGGAACGAGCACAGACGCTCGGTCAGGCGCATGCTGCCGGCTGGAATCGTGGACTCCGAATCCCAGTACCCGAAACGGCGCTCATCGAGAATTTCTCCTGGCCTCCCACTCATCGACTACTCGCAGTGCCCCGGTCGGGCAGCGATCGACGCAGGCATAGCAGAGCTGGCAGTGCTCGCCACGAAACCCTTCCTTGTCTATGGCGCCCGGGTAGCAGACGCGGGCACAGGTCTGGCAGTCGGTACACAGACTGTTGTCGCGCGCCACGGTGAGTCGGGAGAACGGGTGCAGCAACCCCATGAGATATCCCCATGGACAGAGGTAGCGACACCAGGCGCGCAGCACGAACAGCGATGCCATCATGATCACCAGCGTTGCCAAGGCGGACGCCGGATCGTTGCGTGAGGTGAAGGCGAAGTGCACTGGTGAGGTGATGACCAGCCGAGATACGGCAGTGACGAAGATCGCTGCCAGCGAAACAAGGCGTAGCCGCCGAGTCGGGAGGTCCTCGATGATGCCGGCAAGCACCAGAAAGCAGAGCAATACCAGACAGGCAGCCCAGTGCAGGCTCGAGTCCTCGAGGAACATCTGCTTCTTCGCGCTCACCCACACGCACAAGGCAACGAAGCCTGCCAGCGTGATTCCCCACAACGTCAGCTCGATGGGCGTTGGATGGGCGCCAAGCCTGCTCTTCAGGAAGCGTGCTTTCAGAGCGCGCGTACGCACCAAGCCAGCAAGATCCTGCAGGGTGCCGGTCGGACAGATCCAACCGCAGAACACTGGTCCGCTTATCACTGTCACCGAGACGACAACCAAGGGCAAGGCTATCCAATAGAAGGCCTCGGTATAGGCGGAACCGACGAGAGTCAGACCGTACAACGAATTGCGGATCATGCCGAACACGCCGAGGCACGAATAGACGACGAAAAAGAACACCGCGATCGAGGCCAGCTGAACTAGCCGCCTGACCGTCTGTCGATACCTGCCGACCCTGGAAATGCCCACCACTACCAGAAAAAGGAACAACAGCGACGCCATCTCGACGCTGGTGCCATCCAAAGAAATGAACGGGACGTCGAATACCTTGGCTAGCGGGATTCGCTCTGGTTGCATGGTGGCAGACCAACTATCGTACCAAGAAACCGAGCGACGTGAACATCGGCAGGGGCGGCAAAGACTTCGCCAACGGGACCTGTCTGTACGATTCGCCCGTCGAGCATCACCGCGCAGTGGCTCCCCATGCTGCGCGCCTCGTCCCGATCGTGAGTGACGTGCAGGGTGGTGAGACCAAGCTCCCGATGAACGCGTCGCAGCTCGGCCTGCAACTCCAGGCGAGCATTGTGGTCGAGGAGACTCAATGGCTCGTCGAGAAGCAGGAGGGTCGGCCGTATCACCAGCGCGCGCGCGAGCGCGACCCGCTGGGCTTCGCCTCCGCTCAGGGTCACGACCGGCCGGGCCATGACAGCCTCCAACCCCAGAGCGGCAATCACCTCGGTCGTGCGCGCTGCTTGCTCGGACGCCGCCATCCGTTGCGCTGTCAATCCGTACGCAACATTGCCACGCACGCTCAAGTGCGGGAATAGTGCTGCTTGCTGGAAGACCAGCCCGATTCCCCGTCTTTCCGGCGGCAAGACAGTCGCCTCGCGGCCAGCGATCGTAACGCGGCCGTCGCCGGGAACATGCAGCCCGCTCAGCGTCTGGAGCAGCAACGACTTGCCACATCCCGACGGTCCCAGTAACACCCAGTACTCGCCTCTCGCCATCGCCAGATCTACGTTCCGGAGCGCGAAATCGCCGAAACGACGGCACAGCCCAACCACCTCCAGCCCAGGAGCGAGGCTCTCTCTGCCCGCACTGATTCCCCCGACGAAAGCACTCCTGCTCGTACTCACACTCGTGGTCGTGCTCGAGCTCGTGCCTCTGCCCGCGCCCGCGCCCGCGCCCGACAATCCTGTGGTCTTGTCCAAGTCAGGAGCCCGGTGAGACGCGTCAACCCGTGCTCGACGAAACGGCCGCGGCATCAGGATGTGCCCTAGCTTGAGCACGACGAATACCCACAGACAGATGATCAGGAACAGAATCGCGATTGGCCTGCTCTCCGAAGCGCCAGCACGCAGGAATTCGCTGTGCACGAGTACTGGCGCGCTCACTGGAGAAGAGGCAAAGAGAATGATGCAGCCGAACTCGCTGATCGCTCGAGCCCACGAAAGCGCCACCCCGAGCATGATGCCGCGCCCGGCCAGCGGCAGCGCAACCCGCCGGAAGGTCGTGAGCCCCGAAGCACCAAGGGTTCGCGACGCTTGTTCGAGCTCGAGCGGCACTCCCTCGAAGGCAGCCAGCGCGGTCTTGATCAGAAACGGCGACGCCACGAATACCTGGGCGAGCACTATGCCAAGTAGAGTGCCGGAAATGCGGATTCCGAACCCCTCGCCGACAGGACTGCCCGGTCCGAGAAGAACGATCAGGGCAATGCCGGCCACCGATTGCGGGATCAGGATGGGTATGTCGATCAGCGTCTCGACGGTCGACTTCCCGGGGAAGTCGAGGCGCGCAAGCGCATATGCGAGCGGAATGCCGAAAAGAACGACTATCCCTGTCGCCACGGTCGAGGAAATCAGGCTCACTGCCACGGCATCGCGCACATCCGGTCGCAACAACGTGCGCCACAGCGTCTGCGCCGAGTCACGTAGCGCCAGGTGCAGCAACGGAAACAGCACGACGGCAAGCGCCACCAGCCCGAAAGCGAGGCACCACAGCGGAAAGCGCGCCATCGATCGACGGCGCGCCCGCCAGATCACCACGTAGATGCTGGCCAGGCAGACGAACGACTCGAACGAATAGGGCTGAAACACGACGAAACACACGACGAAGACGGCGAACAGTCCGAGCAGAAACGGCGAGCCAAAAACGCTCGCGTAGGCCACGACGAGCAGGATGAAGAGCGGCTTCTTGCCGAGAGCTCCGAGAAGAAGACCGTACAAGGCTGCGTAGCCAGCGATGAAACCGGCCAGACTCCAACCCGAGCGACCGCGCAGAGTCACCAGCGCGCAGTACACCACGTAGAGGTTGGTGGCGAAGAGCACCAAGTTCATCGGCGCAGTGAACGGCGGCCGTGGCAGAAGGCCGAGCAGCAGGTGAGTTACGGCAAGAATGCAGGCGACAATAGCCCCGTGTTTCCAGGTGAGGTTCATTGGCCACCAGGGCTTCCAGGGCGCCGGCGCGGATGCCGACATGATCGTCGAAGACCTCTGGTTCCATTTGGCTGCGCCGCTCGATCGAAGAGAACGCCAGCGTTGTCGTTTGGACGCACCATCAGCTCACTACATGATACGCGCGTGAGCTCGTCGGTTGACGAGCCCGCGTAGCGTCGCACGCTCAGTGCTGGTTGGCTGCCAAGTGCCGATATGCTCCAGGCGGCGCAGGGCAAAACGATGCTCAGCATGGACCTCACCAGGCGGCGTCTTGGTGAGAGTCAGCCCCCCACTCGCGGCTTCGCTCATCAGGACCATGATTTCGTGAAGGTGACCTTCGTCGAGCTTTCCGTCACGTCTCGCCCGGTGCTTGGAGCAGGTGAAGCGCAGCACTTCCACTGCTCGACGGTTCTCCAGGCGAACAACGACCTGGACAAAGCGGACGAAGCCCTCGTCGTCGGGAGGAATGCGACCTTTCCCATCGAAGAAGGCATTCATCTTGGTGGTGGTGATGGGTTGGAGCACCTCCGGTCGCGGGCGATGAAAGTGCCAAAGACCTATCCCCATGATGCGGTCACCTCGTTCACGCTCGGCTCTGCTAGCGTGCTCGGCCTTTCTCCAGTGGCTGCCCGGCCGGCCGAGCTCACCGTACGCATCGTGCTCGTCGCGCTCATCGTGTCGCCAGACTCGCCCTGGTCGTGCTTCGTTATCGTCTCTTGCTCTCTCTAATCTTTCCGGGTTCCGGCGAGTGCCGTGCGTCGGAGCCTACATCCTGTATCGAAGGTCGTCCAGCTCCCCGAGACTCGAGGCGAGCATTTCGGTGTTCGATGGCGGTGCGGCGCTGCTGACACCCGGTGCAGACTCGAACCCGATTGGTACGTGTTTACCGAGTGACACGGGGCTGAGCCGTCGCGGAATAACTTGAACAAAGTATCGGCGATGAGGCGCCCTCCTCGCTCCTTGCGGCTACGCCCCCGGCGCTTCGTCTGCCTCGGTCCGGCAAACCGATCGGTGCTCTAGCGACTCTGGCGGCTGCGAATTGTAGCGGCGAAGAGAGCCAGGGCGATGATTGCTGCAAGTACGTTTCCGACAACTGCCAACATGCGAGAGATACCTTACGTGCCCCTCGTTTGGTTTGCAAGTATGTGCCGAAGTGGCCCACGGCTCGCTCGATCAAGGGCGTCGCCGCCGTTTCTGTCGAGTGCGCGCCAGCCAGAAGGAGCCGAGGAGGGCGAGTCCAGCGGCGATTGCCGCTTTCCAACACAAGTCAGCACGCCAGATCTGGCCTTTGCCCTCGAATGCCACGGCCATGGTTGCCGAGCTGATGCCGACCGCCGCGTAGATGAGTTGGTGGCCGAGAGTGTAGAGCAGGCGCGCCGCGTCGTTCACGTTGCGGAAGGTGACCTCGATTTCTCCGCGCTGCGCGCGGCTGAGAAAGCGCCGAACCTCCCCGGGCATGGCAATCGCGGCGAGCGCGAGGTCTTTGGTTGTGTCGACGACGAAGGAGGAAACATCCTGCTGGGATCCGAGAACGAATCTCTCGAGGTAGGGCTTGATGACCGACATCGGGTTCATCTCCGGGGCGAGTGCAGTGCACAGTCCCAGGAGGAGCAACAGGGTGCGTTCGAGGAGAATCCATTCTCGCGGGATATCGAAGTGCTCGGAGAGCTCGCGAAGCGATATGTCCAACCGACGGAGGTCGACCAGGCTTTCGATTGCGACTTGCGGATCTAGCCGGAAGTCTTTCAGGTTCAACGAGTCGATGCGGATGTCTTCCTGAAAGCGCTGGTGGAAGTGCTCGACCACTCGATCGAAGAGTCGTTCGTCGGCAGTACGACTGATGAAGCCCATGTCGCGCATTGCCCGGAGGATTCGCTTGGTGTCGCGATGAATGATTCCTTGGACAGCCTCGATGATGGCTTGGCGCATCTTCGGCGAGATCCGGGCAATCG
>JAZDLZ010000486.1:0-8008 GCA_043801535.1 Pseudomonadota bacterium | reverse complement strand
GCAAGTCTCTTCCTCGGTGGCATCGCCACCGGCGGAGGTCACTCCTGTCACGAGCTCGATCCCGCCAATCGTCATGAAGTTCGGTCCGCCAGAGTCGCCACGACAGGCGCTCGCCGATTCACTGCCAAACAGGATTGATCCGGGATTGCGGTACACCGCGAGCAATTCCGAGACGACCTGTCGCTTGATCCTGAAATCGCCGGCACCGAAGTCGGTCTCGCCGAACCCGACCAGGCGAATCGGCTTCCCGACCCGGAGATCGAGCGAAAACCGATTGATTGGCAGGAAGGCAATCCCATTCGGAGCCCTGGAGGTCAAACGCAGCACGGCAAGGTCACGGCCATTGGCATGGTTGCCGTTCCAATCAGGATGAATCAATATCTTGGCCACACCCCGATCGCCGCGGTATGTCGGATCGGAGACGCCGGTCATGTTGCTGCCGAAATACACTTGGACTTCACTCGCTTGCTCGACACAGTGAGCTGCGGTCAGCACGACATCGGGAGCAATCAAGGAACCACTACAACCCGACTGCGTACTGCCACGTCCGATGGCGAGGAACACAACCGCCGGATCTCCAGTATCGACATTTCCGCCGAGAATGGCACTCGCCTGACTGGCTATCTCCGGCTCCGGCTCGGCAATACAGCCAACAGTGACAAGGATCACAAGAGAAGCGATGTCAAGACGCATCTCGTATGACTAGCACAGCGGGGCTCACGCTGCAACCGCTCAGGCGGACAGGGGGAGGACACTTGCTGGGGTGCGATTGGCATCGCTTGCAAACGGGAGTACGATGCCGTACCTATCTGCCGTTCCTGACGAAAGAAAGAGAAAGCAAGCGGAGGTTTCATGTCCACAGCCAACTGCAGTCCGGCTGGACGAAAGTCCACCCAGGTAACAATCGACGGCAACACGGCGGTCGCGCACGTGGCTCATGCCGTTTCCGAAGTCATAGCCATCTATCCGATCACACCCTCTTCGGTAATGGGTGAGCTGGCCGACGAGAAATCGGCACGCGGCGAAAAGAACATCTTCGGGACCGTGCCGGCCGTGGCCGAGATGCAGTCCGAAGGCGGGGCAGCAGGGGCGGTGCACGGTGCTCTGCAGGCTGGCGCGCTCAGCACGACCTTCACGGCGTCGCAAGGCCTGCTCCTCATGATCCCCAACATGTTCAAGATCGCCGGCGAGCTCACCTCGACGGTGTTCCACGTGTCGGCGCGAGCAGTAGCCACCCACGCGCTCTCGATCTTCGGCGATCACTCGGACGTCATGGCAACGCGCTCGACCGGCTTTGCGCTGGTGGCCTCCGGCAGTATTCAAGAAGTGATGGATCTCTCCTTGATCTGCCATTCGGCGACGCTGGCAGCACGCGTGCCGTTCCTGCACTTCTTCGACGGATTCCGTTCTTCGCACGAAGTACAGAAGATCGAAGAGCTGTCGTTCGAGGACATGCGCCACATGATCGATGACCAGCTCATCGCCGCTCACCGCGACCGCGCGCTCTCGCCCGACCACCCGGTCATGCGCGGCACTGCCCAGAACCCCGACGTATTCTTTCAGGGTCGCGAAGCGGTCAATCCCTATTACCTGGCCTGCCCAGAGACCGTTCAGCGGGCAATGGATCGGTTCGCCGCCCTGACTGGTCGCGCCTATCGTTTGTTCGACTACATCGGAGCACCGGACGCGGATCGAGTGGTGGTGGTAATGGGCTCGGGCGCCGAGGCAGTGCACGAAACGGTCGACTACCTGAACAAGCAAGGGCAGAAGGTGGGCATGATCAAGGTTCGCCTCTACCGCCCCTTCAGCGCCGCTGACTTCGTGCGCGCGCTGCCAGCCACGGTCAAGGCGATTGCGGTTTTCGATCGCACCAAGGAGCCCGGCGCCATCGGTGAGCCTCTCTACTCCGACGTGCAGACCGCCATCGCGGAAATGTTCGCCGACGAAAGGACGCCTTTCAAGGCGATGCCGAGGGTAGTCGGCGGTCGTTACGGTCTCGGTTCCAAGGAGTTCAGCGCGGCAATGGCCAAGGCTGTCTTCGACAACTTGACAGCCGGCCGGCCGCGCAATCATTTCGTCGTTGGCATCGAAGAGGACGTTACCAAGAGCTCGCTTCCAGTCGACGCAACTCTCAGCGTCGAAGACGACCGAGTCTTCCGAGGAGTGTTCTACGGATTGGGCTCCGACGGTACGGTAGGCGCGAGCAAGAACACCATCAAGATCATCGGCGAGGAAACCGACAACTACGCGCAAGGATACTTCGTCTACGATTCGAAGAAGGCCGGCTCCATGACGGTCTCCCACTTGCGCTTCGGCAAGTTGCCGATTCGTTCGACCTACCTCATCTCAAGGTCGAATTTCGTCGGCTGCCACCAGTTCGTCTTCCTCGAAAAATTCGACGTGCTGGCGAGCCTCCTGCCGGGCGGCACGTTCCTGCTCAACAGTCCCTATGAAACCGATCGAGTCTGGGATCAGTTGCCGCGCCACGTTCAGAAGCAATTGATCGAGAAGAAGATCAAGTTCTACTGCATCGATGCCTACAGCGTGGCCAAAGCCACCGGCATGGGCGCCCGCATCAACACCATCATGCAGACCTGCTTCTTCGCGATTTCCGGCATCCTGCCGCGCGACGAAGCGATTGCCAAGATCAAGGAGGCAATCAAGAAGACCTACGGTGCGCGGGGCGACCAGATCGTGCAGAAGAACTGGCGCGCGGTCGACGATACCCTGGCCAACATGCACGAAATCACGGTACCGGCCGCCGTCACCAGCACCAAGGAGATGGCACCGCCGGTATCGAGTGACGCGCCGCCGTTCGTCAGGAACGTCACCGGCGTGATGGTAGCCGGGCTGGGCGACACCTTGCCGGTGTCGGCCTTCCCTGTCGACGGAACCTATCCACTCTCCACGGCGCGCTGGGAGAAACGCAACCTCGCTTTGACCATCCCGTACTGGGAGAAGGACCTGTGCATCCAGTGTGGCAAGTGCGCTATCGTGTGCCCGCACGCTGCCATCAGGACCAAGGTCTTCCCCGCCGAGACTGTGACCAACCAGCCCAATACCTTCCAAGTCATGGACTTCAAGGACAAGGACTTGGCAGGCATGAAGTACGCAATCCAGGTCTTCCCCGAGGATTGCACTGGCTGCGAGGCGTGCGTGTACATCTGTCCGGGCAAGGACAAGAAGAATCCGACCCGCAAGTCCCTCTACATGGGCGACCAGATCGCCGTTCGCGCGCAAGAACGAGCGAACGTCGAATTCTTCCTCGCCCTGCCCGAGGTCGACCGTACCCAGGTCAAGCAGGACACCGTAAAGGGCAGTCAGCTACTCGAGCCGCTCTTCGAGTTCTCCGGCGCCTGCGGTGGTTGCGGAGAAACTCCGTACGTGAAGCTCTTGACCCAGCTCTTCGGCGATCGCGCCTATATCGCCAACGCCACCGGGTGCTCGTCAATCTACGGAGGCAATCTTCCTACCACGCCGTTCTGCACCAACAAAGAGGGGCGTGGCCCAACTTGGAGCAACTCGCTGTTCGAGGACAATGCCGAATTCGGACTCGGCTTTCGCCTCGCGATTGACAAGTTCAAGGAGCAGGCCCTGGAGCTTCTCGTTGGCGCCGAGGCTCTGACTCCTCATCGCGAATTGGCGTCGGCGATCCAGAATGCGCAGCAGACCACCGAAACGGAAATCTTCGCCCAGCGCAAGCGTGTCGCAGAGCTGAAGAACATCCTGAAGAATGTCACTGATACCAGAAGCCAGCGTCTCCTTTCCCTGGCCGACTACCTCGTCAAGAAATCGGTGTGGATCGTCGGCGGCGATGGCTGGGCCTACGACATCGGCTACGGCGGGCTGGATCACGTCCTCGCGTCCGGACGCAATGTGAACGTGCTGGTTCTCGATACCGAGGTCTACTCCAACACCGGTGGACAGATGTCCAAGGCAACCCCGCTAGGAGCGGTTGCCAAGTTTGCCGCCGGCGGGAAGCCAATCCAGAAGAAAGACCTGGGTCTGATTACGATGAGCTACGGGTATGTCTACGTGGCGACGATAGCCATGGGGGCGAACGACCTGCAAACGGTCCGCGCTTTCTTGGAAGCCGAAGCCTATGACGGTCCCTCGATCATCATTGCTTACTCGCACTGCATCGCTCACGGCATCGACATGAAATCCGGCATGGACAACCAGCGTCGGGCCGTCGAATCGGGCCACTTCCCGCTCTACCGCTTCAATCCTGCCTTGGCCGACAAAGGCGAGAATCCACTGCGACTCGACTCGAAGGGACCGAAGATTTCCTTCGAGGACTACGCCTACAACGAGACTCGCTGGAAGATGCTCACCAAGAGTCGGCCAGACGCTGCCAAAGAGTTCCTGGCACGGGCTGGTGACAACGCCCAACGCAAGTGGCTCTACCTGCAGCAACTCGCCGCGATGCGCTTCGATCCATCTCGCGACGCCTAGCCTGAGAGCGATGCGACACCGGCAAGGGTTCCCACCACTTGAATGCTGGTGCCATGCAGCTCCGGTTCTTCGCTTCTCAGCTTTCGTAGCGGATACGCGCTCGATGGGCTCCCAAGTACGATCAGGCGCCGGATGCCCAGGTGGGGCAACGTTCGAATGGCTTCATTCCAGCGCAGGCGGGTGAAGGTCGAGGCACGCCGGTTGGCACGCAGATCGTCCGGAGTCACGAGCTGCTCGCCCGGATTCAGCGAAGACAGAATGGGAATCGCCGCTGAACGAAGCCCGATGGTGTCAAGAAGGCTGTCGTATTCATACCAGGCATCAGGAGCTTCCCGCAGCCGAGCGTCATGGGCTGCGCAGTGATTGTTCGACACGTGCACCACGCCTCCAAGACGGCCAACCGCCTCCTCGAGGCGAGCCAAATAGCGCATCGGCACAGCCACGACCAGCAAACGGCGCGCGTCGACCACTACCACTCGGGCCTCGAGCACCTCGGCAATCGCCTCGAGCTCCGCCTCGTCGAGATCCTCGACGACCGCCATGCGCAGTCCTAGCGTATTCGACGCGGCCCGGAATCCCTCCGCCCAACGGTAGGTGAGCACGACTGCCGCCTCGACATCCATCGCCTGCCCGACGCAGGTGGCCGGAATCTCCCCCATGCTCTCGCCGGCAACAGCCCGAGGGAATCCGTGGACTCGGATCAACTCGAAACCGAGGGCAATCCCCAGGAGGGTCTGCGCGCTCATGCTGAGCGGAAAGTCGCCTTCCCACACCCATCCCTCCCCACTGCGGAGACGCCGCGCCTGACCCTCGCCTGCCATCAACCGACCCAAAGCCCCTCTTTCTACTCCGCAAGTGGCCAGCGCGCGCTCCGCGCGTTCCAACAAAGACTCCTGTGCCGAACCTGGCAGGTCCGCGCCCATCCCGGGCCACAAGTATCCCCCGGTTGGGAATAGCAGAGCAGCAGTCTCGTTCATGGCGCATTCCTATCACGACGCACGTGCCGGAAACGACAAGAAGTCAAGATTGACAATTGGTCAAGCCAAAGCCAATCCTTTCTTGTGAAACGTTCCGAGGCAATCCGCCTTGTGGCAAGGGCGGCTCGCAAGCACAGGTTAGTATTCACTGGCCATGCTCTCGACGAAATGGATGCAGAAGGAGAAACCAGGGAGAGCGTCGCGGCTGCGCTATCGCGCGCAACCTCTTTCAAACTACAGGGAAACCGGCGGTGGCGAGTCCATGGTGAAGGATTGATCGTCATCGTGCGTATCGAGGAGGACACGGCTATTGTCTGGACCGTGTTCGCAGGGTGAAACCATGAAGCGATGCCCGAATTGTGGAATTGGAAAGCTCCAGAATCGAGTGGTCGAGCGAACCCGGCACGTTGCGGGGCACGGATTTGCCGCCCGCCTGCCAGCACGGCATTGCCAATCATGCGGAGAGGATTATTTCGACGACGCAGTCATCACGTGCTTCGACCTTGGAGTGGCCTTGAAGCTAGCCGAAGCAGGAGTCACAACCGGTGAGGCCCTGAAGTTCCTGCGCAAAGCGGCGGGGCTCAGTAGCAAGGACCTCGCCGCGTTGCTGGAAGTACGTCCAGAGACGGTTTCGCGGTGGGAGACTGGCAAGCGAGCGATCGATCGCGCAACCTACACCATAATCCGCCAGCTCGTGTTTGACAGAACACGCGGCAGTGCTGCAACGGCGGACTACCTTCGGTCACTGCAGAAGCCAAAACGACTACCCAAACGACTCGAAATCGACGTTGACGCTGCCTGAGCGAACTGATCCGAGCAGAAGCATGGTGAGGCTCACGAATGCCACCTGTTCCTGCGGCGCAGGTGCCCACTAGACTCACGAGGCGAGTCGGCGCATGGTCGCAACCAACGTCGGCATCAAGAGCTCGACTGCAATCTCATCGGCACGGTCTACTCTGGTCCGGCCGCTATTCCAGCCAACCTCCAGCGTCCCCAATTCTCGGCGTCCGTGCTCGATCGGAAAGCTGGCGCAGACAGTGGCTTCGGCGAGCTCGCCGTGTTGGAGCTCGGTCTTGGGACGCTCGACTCGGAGCACGACACCAGTTGCCTCCAGAGAATCGGTGAGCTCTGCCACTGCCGCAAAAGCCTGACCAATCGACTCGGCGTGGCCGACTTCCCGGCGGATCCGCCGAACTTCCCGCCAGCGCAACCTGTTGCGCTGTCTCTCCTCGAAGACGTGGCGCCACTCCGCCGGGAGCGTATTCCCGTCCCGGAGCCAGAACAAGAGCGCTGCGAAGGTGGAGACGAGCAAGGCCAAGAGAACAACAACTGGCCAGCCTTCGGCAGTGCTGATAGCGAAGGCGACGACGCCGAGAACTACCGACAAAGCATATAGTGTCAGTGTGGATTCCCGGTGCGAGAGTCCCTTGGCAAGCAGGCGATGGTGAATATGCTCTCGGTCAGCAGTGAAAGGCGATTGCCCGCGCGCCACTCGCCTCACTATCGCGAGCGTGGTGTCCACCAAAGGCAGCGCCAGGGCAACCAGCGGTACCAGGACATCGATTCGTCCGTCCGAGCTCTGACCTGACCGAATGAGCAGCACGGCGAGGATAAAGCCGAGAAACATGCTTCCGGTGTCACCCATGAAAACCGTAGCCGGATGGAAGTTGTAGAACAGGAAGCCAACCACGGCGCCGCCCAGCGCAGCGGCGCAGGCGACCGTCAACAAATCCCCGTGGGAAAGGCCCAGAACGAGAGCAGTCATCGACGCGAATAGCGCGACTCCGGCAGCCAAGCCGTCAAGACCGTCGACCAAGTTGACCGCGTTGATGACTGCGACTACCCAGAGGAGAGTGAGCGGGAGCGACAAGACGCCGAGATCAACGGTGCCAGCCAGCGGAACATCCAGGCTCTCGAGGCGAAAACCCAAGACATACATGACTCCGGCAACGACGAGCTGAACCGCGAGTTTCTTGCCGGCATTCGCACCGCGGACGTCATCGTACACTCCCAGGGCCGCGATCAGTGCTCCGCCCAAGAGAAGGCTTGCCACCAAACGGTACTCGGCCATGTATGCCTCCGCGGCAACATGGTCGAATGCCGGTAGGCTGCAAAGCGGAAGCATGAAGGAAATGATGATTCCCATGCCGCCAAGACGCGGGACAGGGCCTGCATGAATGCAGCGCGACGACAGACCCCTGTCCACTGCACCGACCGAGTAGGCAAGACCTCGAGCAAGAGGAGTGAGAACAAGGGCTGCAATCAAACTGACAAAGAAAATCGAAACATAGGTCCACATGGTCTGCTAGGTGAAATGAAAGGCTGCACTATTGTACCAGGATCCCAGGAAATGTGATCTGCGGCATGTCTCTTGCGGGCACCGACCATTTCTCGGGTGTGAACAAAAGCCGTTGGTCGTGCTGTTCCCGGTCCCTTGTGCCTAGTCCCTAGTTCCTAGTTCCTTGTTCCATTCCTCTTTCGAGGTGCTATTCTCGCCGCAGCAATCGGCGGCGCGACGGTGACATGGCACTCCAATGAATGGCCGAATTGAACAAGGAACTAGGAGCAGAGGACCA
>JAZDLZ010000473.1:0-2939 GCA_043801535.1 Pseudomonadota bacterium | reverse complement strand
GCTTGCAAAGACCGAGGCGATCCTGAAAAAACCAGGCGGATAGAAAAGCGATGCGGCGCGAGGATGCTGGCACAGACCGGCAACGTCGGGTATTGCATCGGAAGGCAGCGCGAGAATGAGATCGCCAACCACGCCGCCGCTTCGCAAGCCTTTGCTCGATCGTCGGATTGGAGTCCACGATCGCCATCAGTTCGAGCTCAAGCTGGAATACCAGCCGGCTGCGGAGCAGCGACAGTGCCGGTACCTGGTAGAGGCATTCGTGTGCGTACCCGGCAATCTGAACCTGACGCCGGACACGGTTCCGCCTGCCGAGCTCTATGCCGACATTCACAACTACGTCCGGCTAAAGACACCGGAGCTATCGTGGCAAGAGCTCCAGACCTCCGCCGACTCACCCTTGGTCAGGGCACTGGCAGACGCGCCAGCAGTCTCGCAGGGAGGCGAGCCGCGACGCTTCGGCCACGAATGCCGGCTGTATGCCTGCGTCTTTCGGGCAGCGTTGCGCGGCTTCTGCGAGCAAGTCGAGGCCATGGCTTCTCCGGGGAAGCCGGCGGTCGAGGAGATTGCGGCCATCGTCGACGAGACCGTCGCCGGGGTCACCATGGCCACCAGCCGTTTTCGCAGCGTGCGTACCCTGGTCGAGAACACTCCCGGTTCTGCCGAGTCCGCCAAGCTCGCCTACCGGTTTGCCGACGAGTACACCAGCATCTCGATCGAGCAGCAGCTTCGTCGCGCCATCGTGTGTCTGGCGCAGTCGGTCGCCGACAGCCGGCAACTCCGCCAGCGTCTTCTCGACGTCATTCTCGCCGAAGAGAGCTATCGCATCGAGCGCGGCTATCCGTGCGTGCTGCGCTCCGGAACCGATAACGAGGCCTACGTCTATCGCTCCGGCCTGCTGAAGAAACTATGTGCGAGTGTCCTGTTCCTTCACGTCCATCGTCTGGGCACGCGGCACCATTGGCAGGAGCTGCTGTTCGCGGTTGCGGCCGGGATATCCATGGCCTTTGCCACCATCATCGCCTTCTGGGCGCAGGCACGGTACACCGGTCTTGGGCTGCGCCTGTTTGTGATTCTCGTCGTCGCCTACATGTTCAAAGACCGGATCAAGGAGGCGGGAAGACGGCTCTTCTCCAGCTTCCTCGAGAAATACCTCTTCGATCACAAGATTGTCATCGAGGATCCCGAAGGCGGCATCCTCGGTTGCTGTCGCGAGAAAATCGAGTACTGCCCAAGAGAGCGTTTGCCCGAAGACGTGCGTGCCATCCGTCTCGTCGGCGCCGATCCAATGGTGCGGGCAGCCGAGGAAGAATTGAGAGAGACGGTCTATCGCTATCGGAAAGAGGTGACGCTCCTTGCTTCGCGGCTATACGGCAGGCGCGGCGGTGCGGGCGTGACCGACATAGTCCGCTTTCATATCGCTCGACTCCTGCGGGAAATGGACGAGCCATACCAGACGATCGAATGGGTCGACAGGGAGAGCCACGCGCTCGCCCCGCTCCGGGCAGCGAAGGTCTACCACGTCGACGTCGTGTTTCGTTTCATCAGCAGAGCGGACGAGCCACCGGCCACGACCCTGATGCGGCTGATCCTCGATCGGCGTGGCATCAAGCGTATCGAGCGCATCGACCGACCGGCGACGCCGGAAGAGTTAGTCGCCGTCGCAAAATAACTTGATCACGGGCTGGCGTAGGCGGCTCCGTACCATGCGCGTAGCACGGTTTCTGCTGGCTTCCCTTTCGGGGTGTACGTGGTGTCTCTTGCGCCGCCTGCGCCGAACCAGTTCCAGAAATAGACGCCGAATAGCGACGGTTCTTCCTTCCAGACGGAAACAAAGGCGCCATAGCAGCGCCGTTGCTCCTCGGTATCGAGCGCTCCTCTACCAGAGTAGTCCCACGGGTGGAGCGCAGTGCCGTCGCGACTGGTGTAGCCGACCTCGGTGATTACGATCCGTTTTCCAATTGTGGATGCGAAAGCGGCAAGACGCGAGCGGGCTTCGGTCCACGCAGTGGCGAGCTGTGATTCGGCAGCGTCACGGTCGCGGGTTATCTCGTTGTAGGCAGTCACGCCCAGGTAGTCCAGCCGTTCCCAGAAGGATACTTGTTCGTAGTGATCCCAGTTGGCGCTGTAGAGGAGGGTGCCTGAATAGACCCGCTCGACCGCCTCGATGAGGTGAAGCCAGCGATCGCGCCAGCTTTCGGTCGAGCAGAGCTCGCTGCCAATGGAGAAGAGAGCCACGCCTTCGTCGGCGGCAATACGAGCGTAGTGGATAACGAACCGCTCGTAGTGACGCCACCAGAGGTCGATATCCTTGGGAGCCAGGGCGCCGCGCCATTCGAGAGGGCGGCGGATATCCAGATCGATTATCGGAAACAGGAACACCTCGAGACCTCGACGGCGGGCTTCTCTGATGACTGCGCGCAGGCGATTGTCCGGTACCGTCGCCCATTTGTCGGAAGCGATTGTCGACGAGCGGGTATCGTGTTGTTTCCACGAGACGACCAGCGAGACGTAGTCGGCTCCGAGCTCCTTGATTTCGCCCAGCATCGTCGAGAACGAGAAGCCCCGTTCATCGGCTTCGTGATGGTACAAGCCAAGGGCGACTCCCTTCATCGGGGGGGCGGCATGTGCTGGCTGGCTTCCGGCAGCCCCGACGACGACTACTACTACTACGGCGAGGGCTGTGGCGATGGCAGGGGCGATCGTTCGACCTGGCAGGGAGGCAACTGCACCAAGTGACATGGCCAGATGCTACAATAATGCGCCGGCTAAATGGCAACGAGTAGGTGTTTACCGAATGACACGGGGCAACACCAGGTACGGCGCTGACGCATCCCCTCATTTCTTTCGGTCGACGTAGTCGTGGACTTGGTCTTTGACCGCGACGTGGACCTGAACTTGGACGTCCAGTCGATGACTCGGGTCAACGCTTGCCGACCAAG
>JAZDLZ010000426.1:0-3727 GCA_043801535.1 Pseudomonadota bacterium | reverse complement strand
GGATTTTGCGCGCCAGCACGGCCGTGCCAATTAGCCACGAGGGTCGACGGCGCGCCAAATCCGAGGCTCCTACGGGCCGGCTCTCGAAAGGCCATTGGGTAACGACAGCGCGACAATACAACCATACCGCATCACACCCTTTCGCGGTTGGGCGCGGTTGGGCGCGATTGGGCGCGATTCGCGGATTCGGCGGAATGCGCGCTCGTGACTGCCATCAGCGATTGGAGGTAGAGTCGACGCAAGCCGACCAGAGGCAGCCGATGTCCGACAGAGACGACAGCAAGAATGGAAAAACCTGGATTGGCGGAGTTGACGGAGTTGGCAAGGATAGCGGGAACGGCTCGAATCGCGGCAAGAACCCCGCGAGTGGCGACAGGCACGAAAGAACGAGCAGTGTGGAGCTCTGGTGGGCAGGGAGGGCGGAACAACCGGCGGTCGAAGCGGGAGCTCTGGTCGAGGATCCCGAAAAATCCCATCGGCGCTGCGTTCGTGGGACCGGCGGGAGGGTCGGGAAGAGTGGCTACGACAACCGGATTATTCGGGGTGACAATCTTCCGGTGCTCAAACTGCTCGCGGGCGAGCTCGCCGGTCGAGTGAGCTGCGTGCTCATCGATCCTCCCTACAACAGGGGCAACACGTTTGCCCAGTACGCCGACGGGCTCGAGCACTCGACATGGTTGTTTTTCATGCGCTCTCGCCTCGAGCTTCTCAAGGTGCTCCTGGCGGAGAACGGCTCGCTGTGGATAACCGTGGATGACACCGAATCGCACTACCTCAAGGTTCTATGCGACGGGATACTCGGCCGGGGCTCGTTCGTCGCGAATGTGGTATGGCGCAAGAAGTACACGATCGCCAACGATGCGCGATGGTTCTCGGGCAATCACGATCACGTGCTCGTCTACTGCAAGAACCCGACGAGGTGGCGGCCGAGGCGCCTGCCCCGTACCGCGCGGATGGACGCGCGCTATTCCAACCCGGACAACGATCCTCGAGGTCCGTGGAAGTCGACACCTCTCCACGCCAAGAGCGGAAGCGAGAAAACGGCGGGCTTCTGCTACACGTTCGCCAACGGCGTTCGCTGGTCGCCGCCGCCGGGCACTTTTGCTCGATACTCGACGGAGACGCTGCGGGAGCTCGAGCGCAACAACGCAATCTCGTTCCCCAGGAAGGCCGACGGTACTCCGAGGAGGAAGAGCTTCCTCGCCGATGTGGGCGACGTGGTCGCGCCGACAGTCTGGCTCGACCACGAGGTCGGGCACAACCACGAAGCCAAGACAGAGGTGAAAGCGTTCAACGGCACCGACGTATTCGCCACTCCCAAGCCTGAACGGCTCATCCACCGGATACTCACCTTGGCAACCGATCCTGGCGATCTGGTGCTCGATGCGTTCGCTGGCTCCGGCACGACCGGTGCGGTTGCACACAAGATGGGTCGCCGCTGGATCATGATCGAAATCGGGACTCACTGCGATACTCACATCCACCCTCGGCTCGAGAGTGTGGTCGACGGCAGGGATCCCGGCGGCATCACCGGTCTCGCCGGTTGGCTGGGCGGCGGCGGCTTCGGATACTACCGATTCGTGCCGAGCTCCGCCGAACGTCCTTAGACTTAGACTGGCTCGATCAGCCGCGCCGCTACCCTGGCATTTCGCCATATTCAATCCCTACTCCCTTGGGAGAGAATAGGCCATGCGAACCCTCGCGACCCTGACCCCGCCCGGAACCTTTGCCGGCCAGGAACGGAATTCTCCTCTCGTTGGCAGAATGGTTGCCAACTCGGCGTTTCTGCACGCTCTCCTTCTTCACGGCAGCTTCGACGATCTCTTTCTATTCGTCGGCGAAGACCGCGATATCGATCCGCTTCGCGCTGTCATGGAGGCAATCGGGACCGGAGCTCCTGCGCGCAACGTGAGAATCGCCAACGTCTTCGAGCTTCCTGCTGTTCTCGCCGGAGGAGGAATTTCGGTAATCCACCTTCTCTCCACCACCGGTTTTTTCGATATTGCCTGGCTGCGCGATCGCTATGCGACGGAGCCAGTGCCGGTTACTGCTCAGATCCACTCCATCTCGTACCCTGGCTCGATCCAGGAATGGCTGCGTGGCGCCATACTGCCCGCTAGCCCGCGGGATGCGATCGTCTGCTCGAGCACGGCAGGTCGCGACGCCATTGCCTCGATGATGCGGCGTCTGGCAGGAGCCGCCATCGGCCGCCTGCCAGCCGTCACCGCCGCTGGCGATGCTGCCGCCAGTGTGTCGGCAGCGGTGTCGGCGGCTGCGTCGGCGCCAGCTTCGACTCCGGCTTCCGCGCTCCCGCCTCTGCCCTGTGGGCTGACGGTGATTCCATTGGGAATCGACGTCGACGCGGTCTCCGGCGGCGATCGGGCACGGCTGCGCAAGAAGCTGTCGATACCGGAGTCTGCATTCGTGCTCTTGTCCGTCGGCCGATTCACCGAGTACGACAAAATGGATCTCTTCCCGCTACTGCAGGCCTTTCGCGGAGCAATCTCGCGAACGCCCCCTGGCGACGCGCGCCCGCTCTTTCTGGTGATGGCCGGCGCCCGCCAAGGGACCCGGACTCCGGAAATGCTGCAACTGTGGGCGACAGCGCTCGGGATCAACGACCGTGTTCGGCTGGTCGTCGATTTTCCCGAGGGCGAGAAGAAGGATCTGCTGGCGGCTGCCGATCTTTTCGTATCGCCGTGCGATAGTCCCCAGGAGACGTTCGGGCTCGCTGTCGTCGAGGCAATGGCAGCCGGACTCCCAGTCGTCGTCTCCGACTACGATGGCTACAAGGACACGGCCACCGAGGAAGTCGGCATTCGGGTGCCGACCCGTGCCTGCGCGGATCTCTCCGAGCTCGCCGATCTGGCGATCCTCATGTATGAACGGCCACTCCACCTGATGCTCGGACAGAATGTCGAAGTCGACCTCGCTGCCCTCGAGGAAGCGATCGTCGAGATGCACCAGAACGAGCGCCGGCGGACAGCGGCGGCGCAGAATGCTCGCCGGCGCGCTCGCGATCTCTATGCCTGGCCGCGAGTAATCGCGTCCTACGAACGCGAATGGAGGCGCCTGGCTGCCATGCCGTCCGGGCGTCACGAGCGACCTGCCCGCAACCCGCTTTCTCTCGACTACGACACTGCCTTTGCCAACTATCCATCCGAACGTCTCTCTACCGAGCGCACTGTACAGCGCACGCCGTTTGCCGAAGAAGCGATCGCCAAGGGTGGACACCCCATCTATCCAGAGCTTCGCTACCTCATCAGCGATCCACGCGTGGCACTGGTCTACCAGAGCTCTGTCGAGCCAGTGACGATCGCTCGACTGACCAGCCTTCTCGTCGACAGCGACCCGCAGCGACCGGCCTGGCACGCTCAGTACCTGATCGGCTGGATGCTCAAGCACGGAATGCTCGGCAGCCCGCGTGGCAGCGTCGCCTGAAGCAATGAGCGACGTGTTGGGCGCGCGCTGCGAACGCTACAAGGACGGCGAAGTCACCAATACCATCACCGCCTGCAATGGCGTGGCCGGGCACTCCGACCATTTCTCGGGGCTCTTGCTTTACAGTTCGTGCTCGTGCTCGTGCTCGAAAATACTGCGCTTTCATCCCGGCCAAGGGCAGTATTCGGGCGAGAGAGTGTAAAGCGAGTTTGACCAGTCCCTTATTTTGCGACGGCGATTTATCCCAGCGCCTACCTCTCGACTGTCCAGCCGCCCTCGATCCGAA
>JAZDLZ010000415.1:0-8531 GCA_043801535.1 Pseudomonadota bacterium | reverse complement strand
TCACGTCGGGCGATCAGGTTCACGTATCAGGATCTATGAGATGGGCCTCGGATTTGGCGCGCCAGCACGGCCGTGCCAATTCGCAACGAGGGTCGACGGCGCGCCAAATCCGAGGCTCCTGCGGGCCGGTTCTCGAAAGGCCATTGGGTAACGACAGCGCGACAATACAACCATACCGCATCACACCCAGTGCGCACTGGATCGGGGTGCACTTGTGCGGCTACACAGCGCGTGGCCTGGCAACCAAGGATCACCCTCGCAACGTCTAACCTATCTGCCAACCTATCTGCCAACCAACACACTGCATACTGCCAACCCCAAGAATCCTCTATGTCGTCTGGCAGCACCGGCGATCCGCCCACGTGGGCGGGCGCAGACAATGCCACCACCATCAATGCTTCGGGACTGGTCAAACTCGCTTTACACTCTCTCACTCGAATACTGCCCTTGGCCGGGATGAAAGCGCGGTATTTTCGAGCACGAGCACGAGCACGAGCTGTAAAGCAAGAGCCCCGAGAAATGGTCGGTGCCTAAAAAGGTGCTCGGTGCCAGTTTTCTTCGATGACATGCCCAATACCCTCCTCAACCAGCGCTATCAACTAGTCCGCCTTCTTGGACGGGGCACGGATTCCGACGTGTACCTCTGCCTCGACGCTGCCCGTGGCAGCGTTCCGCGAGCGATAAAAAGTGTGCGGACCATCGATCCGTCGACTCGCAGCAGGCTTGCCGGGGAATTCCGGCGATTGACGCGTCTGTCGCAACTCAACTTGGTGCGGGTCTACGAGCTCGACGTTGCCGAGCGAGAGAGCTTTCTTCCCGAAGGGACCGTCTTCTTTACTGCTGACCATGTCGAGGGAGTGTCTCCTCTGGTAGCAGTGTCGCAGGCTCGACCAGAGGACCGACCGGGCGTTCTTCTGGCCATTGCCAGGGACGTCGCCCTGGCATTGATTCACATTCACGCGAGCGGGCTCATCCACCACGACATCAAGCCGGGGAACATCTTGGTGACTCCGAGTGGCCGATCGCTGGTGCTGGATTTCGGGTTGTCGGCGGTCCGCGCAGCAGCCGGTCGAGTGAGAGGCAGTCCTGCCTACATGGCGCCAGAGGCATTCGCTGGCGCCAGCGATCCCCGGATCGACTTGTATTCCCTCGGAGCAACCCTTTTCGAGGCGGCGTGCGGCGAGCCCCCATTCCTGGCCGAGAGTCTTTCCGAACAGATCGCGAGAATCATCGAGGCACCGGTGCCTTCGCTGCGGGCCAGAGCGTCCTTCGTCCCCGAGGATTTCGCGAGGGTCGTGACGCGGCTGCTGGCCAAGGACCCTTGGCAGCGCTATCCGTCGGCATCCTCGCTGTTGGAAGCGCTCGTGGCAATGGGCGCAACCGCGACAGACGAGGACTCGGAAACGCAGCAATTGCATCAGCAATTGCATCAGCCAGTGCATCAGCCAGTGCATCAGTCAGATAGGTCGGCTCTGGCCTCGCTTCTTCCTCCTCCTCTGGTAGGCCGTGACGATTCTTTGGCGTCGCTCGAGCAAGCGATTGCTGCGCTGGCGAGTGAGCACGCCCGTCCCCGTGTGTTGCGCTTTCTCGGTGCGCCTGGAACAGGAAAGACTCGGCTTGTCGTCGAGGCGATCCGCCGTCATCAGCTTCGAGTCGCTGCTGGTCATGCCAGGCGGATCCTCGTCCTCGGGGACTGCTGGCAACGATTGCTCGAAGCCAGCCAGGCAGGCCCTGGTCGTTTTGCGGGGTTGTCACCCCCCGATCGTGCCGAAGTCGACCGGCAAGGAAGGGAGGCCGGCCGCGGGCGCGAGCAAGAGGATGAGACCGGACAGCAGCCAGAGCTGCCCCGGGATCTCGCTTCGGTCGAGTGGGATCACGCTCGGCAGGTGGAGCAGGTCGCGCGTTTTCTGCAGCAGTCAGCCGGTAGAGCTCCGGTTCTGGTCCATTTGGCGGATGCCGACTCGGATGGACGGTCTCGCAGCCTGGTCAATCTTGCTGCCGCCGGAGGGATAGTTGGTTCCAGTTGGCTCGTCGTTTCCGAGCACCGGACAGGAGCAGGGAACGAACAAAAATTCGACGGTGGCGAGCTGGCAATCACGATACCTTTGGCGCCACTTTCTTTTGCGGAAGTGCAGACGGTCGTCAAGGAGATGCTCGGCCGAGCACCAAGCGCCGAATGGAGCAAGGATCTGGCCATCGCCAGCGCTGGCATTCCTCGGCTCGTTGTCGAGGCAGTTCGCAGTGCCGTCGCTCGAGCAGGAGTGCGGCTCGCCGACAATGTGCCGGTTGCCGAGTTTTTCGGTGACGGTCTGGCCTCCTTGATTACGGTCGAGCTAGCTGCCGTAACTGGCAGTGCCCGGGCGTTTCTCGAAGCCGTCGCTGCCTGGGGTGAGCCCGTGGCGATCGAGGACATCGCCGCGGTGCTTTCCATTATGGTCGATCATGCGCACGAGCTTGCCGGCGAGCTCGCAGCGAGCGGTCTGGTGGTAATCGAGAAGGGCAGTGTTCGGCTTCCGTCGCCGGTCCATTCGGCAGCGGTCTCGGCCGAGACTTCGGCGTCGACGAGACGAGCGCTTGCGAAGAAGACGCTCGAGCAGCTAGACAGAAAACCAGGGAACGGGAGCAGGGACGAGGAAAGAAACGATAGTAGCGACGAAGACAGGGACGAAAGAAGGGCTGGGACCGGGACCGAAGCCGAAGCCGAGACGAGGATTGGGACGTGGGCTGCGACTGCGAACAGAGACGGCGGCCTCTCGTCGAGGATCCGTGCCCGCCAGTTGCTAGCGCTCGGCCATCCGGGGACGCTCGAGTGGAGCCTCCGCGCGGTACTGCAGTGCCATACCGAGGGGGACCAGGCTGGTGCTCTCGATTGGCTTGGCAAGGCTGTTGCCGGTGCGAGCCAGTCGGTCGCCGCCGCCATCCACCTGCGACGCGCGCAGTTGGCAACAGCTCTGGCTCGCTATTCCGAGGCAATAGCGGCGGCCGACGCAGCCAAGTCCGTTGCCGAGACGATCGATTTCGATTCGTGGCGCAGTGAACGCGATAGTTGCGATGCTCGCGTTGTGGGACTGATCGATGTCCCAGAGCATCCACGAATAGTCGTTCGCGAAGCGGGGATCTGGGCGGCACGAGCGCTCAAGCGGAGTGGCAATCTCGAAGCCGCGGCAATTCGGCTGCAAGAGCTTCTCGGGACACCTTGCGAGGGCGGCGAGTGCTCGCAGCCGCCCTTAGAAGACGTGCTGGGCGAGTTGGCCATGATCAAGATTGCAAAGGGCGAGTACGAAGATGCCCTGCGCTTGGCCGGCCGTCCAGAAGACGAGCCAGAAGACCAGATTGCAGCGCCGGACCTGCGCCAGAGCGGGCGCGCAGTGCGACTCGAAGCAGTCGGTCTTGCGTCACTCTACGTTGGTGACCTCGACCGTGCCCAGCAGGCTTTCGGCCGGTTGCTCCAAGCTGCCGAGGTTGTCGGCGATCGGGCACTATGGGGTCGCGCCGAGGCGCTGCTTGGCATGCTGGCGCAGCGCCAAGGAGATCTCGCGAAGGCTGCAGCGCTGTACACGAGCGCCCATGATCGGGCGCACGAAGTTGGCGATATCCACGCTTCCGCGGTGTACGCGCTCAACGAAGGTAGCGTGTTGATCGAACGGGGTGAGCTCGAGAGAGCGTTGGAAGCAACTGCCAAGGCCAATGTCGAGTTTCGCCGGATAGGACGAGTTGCAGAAGGCGTTGGCGCGGTCTACAACCACGGAGTTGCCTTGCTGGCTCTCGGAGATCAGGAGGCAGCGTGCCGAGCAGCGGATCGGGCGTTGGTCGAGGCACGGCAGCACGGCCTGCCACTTCTCGAGATTCATGCGCTGCTGCTCCTGTCGGAGGCTGCCCGCTATGCTGGCGCGACCGAGAGAGCGCTCGCCTTCGGCCAGGATGCCAGCGTCCTGGCCGAGCGAATCGGGGCAATGCGGACGGAGGTTGCAGCGAACGAGGCGTCACTCCAGGCCCGGCTAGGGGCTCGTGCCGCTGCCCATGCTGCCCTCGAGAGAGCACAGCGGTCGGCGAACGGGGAGGGGGATCAGGACCGCGTTGCGATGGCAGTGGCGCGGGTCCATGTCGTTCTCGACGAAAAGGGCCATGATGACAACGGCAACGGCAACGGCAGCAATCTGCGTCCGATCCTCGAGATGCTCGTCAGCGTTCTCGTCCGACTCGAAGCGAGCGGCAAAAAGGACCAATCGTGGCGAGCGGCAACGGTGGCGGGATGCCTCGAGCTCGAGATGGGCAACCTCGGCGGAGCCTCGAGCTTGGCAGTGTCCGCGCGCACGTGTTGGGAAGAATTGACAGCCACGGTTTCGGAGGGACACATCCGTGGCATGCTCGCCGACCCAGATCGCCGGCTTCTGGAGCGGTTGGAGCACGATCTGGCGGCGGCATGGGCGAGCGAGTCGGTGGAGTCCGCCGCGGTCCAGAAGCCATCGGCGTGCGACCTTTCCACGAGCTATTATGGGATGAGAACAGACGGACATAGTCTTCGCCGGCTGCTGGTCTTGGCCAAGAAGCTCAACTCCGAGCTACGCCTCGAACCACTTCTCGACGAGGTCGTCGATGCGATGATCGAGCTCGCCTGCGCCGAGCGCGGCTTCATTCTTCTATCCGGCGAATCAGGAACGCTCAAGCCGGCGGTGGCGCGCAACTTCGATCAGCGCTCGCTAGGAAGCGAGGAGCAGGAGCTCAGCCTTTCGATCGCCCAGAGGACAGCCCGTACTGGAGAGCCAGTCGTCGCCGTCGACGCATCGAGTGACGAGCGGTTCAGCGGAGCCGCGTCGATCAGCGCTCTTGGATTGCGTTCGGTGCTGGCAGTACCGTTGCGGGTGCGAGGCGAGACGACTGGAACGGTCTATCTGGATCACCGTTTTCGCCGAGGCGCATTCGACAGCGACACCGTCGAGAGAGTCCTCGAGCTAGCCGACCTTGCCGCCGTGGCTCTCCACAACGCCCGCCTCACCGTCGAGAACAATCGCCGGCAAAAGGAGATCGCCGAGCTGAACGTTCGCCTCAAAGCGGAGCTGGAGCGGCAGACGATGGAGCTGGACGGAGCGCGCGCCGCGCTCCAGGCGGCGACCAAGCTTCGCCACAGCTACCCGGATATCGTCGGACGCTCGCCTCGCATGCTCGAGGCGCTGAAGCTGGTCGATCGAGCTGCGGAGACCTCCTTGCCAGTGATCATCCAGGGGGAGAGTGGCACCGGGAAGGAGTTGGTTGCCCAGGCCCTTCACCGAAACGGACCGCGTCGCGATCGACCATTCGTGCCCATCAACTGCGCCGCAGTACCGGACACTCTTCTCGAGTCCGAGCTGTTTGGCCACTTGCGCGGTGCCTTTACCGGCGCCGATCGCGAGCGGCGCGGCCTTCTCGAGGTCGCAGACGGAGGGACGGTATTCCTCGACGAAATAGGCGAAACCACGGGAGCAATGCAGGCCAAGCTCCTGCGCTTTCTCCAGGGAGGAGAGATCCGACGACTGGGAGGAGAGCGTACCAAGATCGTCAATGTCCGAGTGATCGCCGCCACCAACCGTGACCTTCGGAGCCTGGTAGACGATGGTCGTTTCCGGGAAGACCTGTTCTACCGGCTCAATGTCATAAGAATCGACTTGCCTCCTTTGCGCGAGCATCCAGAAGACATTCCGGTGCTCGTCGAGCATTTCCTTGCCCGGGTGGCGAGCAGCGGAAAGAAAGAGCGGTCAAGACGGATCGAGCCCGCGGCGATGGCCAAGCTCATCGCCTTCTCCTGGCCAGGAAACGCGCGCCAGCTCGAGAACGAGATCCTACGTTCGGCATCGCTTGGCGGCGACGTCATCGGAGTAGCCGACTTGTCGCCTCAGGTCGTGACCGCGACCGGTGGCAGTGCAGGCATGCCAGCGACTGGCCTCGAGCTGCGACCGCGGGTGGAGCACCTCGAGGCTTCGCTGATCAAGGAGGCGCTTGGCCGAACTGGCGGAAACTACAGCGCCTCCGCCAAGCTCCTCGGGCTATCTCGATTCGGTCTGCAGAAGAAGCTGAAGCGCTACCAACTCGAGGGAAAGAAGACCGGACACCGCTGAGCTACTCCTACTCGTACCACCGCGACCCCGGTCAGCGGCTGATGGTCACTCTGGTGGGAAGCAGGATCGAGACGCCAATGCCGAAGAAGAAGTGATTCAGGAAGCGACGGTCGCCCTTGTCGACCTTGCGGTTGGCGTCGTAGTCGAGGCCGCTCGGATTGTCCGAGAACATGTAGTCGCGGAAGGAAAGGTCGACGGCAAGCCAACGGCCCACGTAGGTGTGAATGCCGCCGCCCAGCAGCAAGCCTGGATTGAAGCCGTCGTTCTGGGGGTTGTCGTTCCGCGGATCCTTGAAGCACTTCTCTTCTGCTTTTGCGTTTGGGCAGAATATCGACTTTTCATCCTCATCGACACCGGGCGCACCCTTCCAGGAGTTTTCCGTTTGGGCGAAAGCGAGCCCTCCCTGGAAGTACACGTCGAAGTTGAGGTACGCCTTGCCGAACAGAGCCATTTTGCCAATCCAAGGAGTAACCGTGGCGTGGACCGCTCCGTGCAAGGGGATGGTGTTGAGGTGCGTGTCGTACTGGCTCTGACTCGGAGTCGGATCCACATCCTCTCCGCTCTCGCCAACCAGCGCGGTACGAATCTTCGAGCCCAGGCCGGTATCGAACGCGAATCCGGGAAACAGCATCACTCCGAAGGCAAGCGAGTCGGTCAGGTGGTACTCGGCCTTCACTCCCAAGGCGAGAGTGTGCTTGTACTCCGCTGCCACGGTCATCTCCATGGTCGGAGCAAGCTCGAACCGATGGAAGCGCATGAGCTGTTTGTGGCGGATGCCTGGCTGGCCTTGGAGTTGGCTCGTCCTTTCGGCCTGCGCCGCTATGGGAAACAGGAGGATTGTTGCCGTGGCGAAGAGAAGCGTCGTGCCGGCGAGTGCCAGAGATCCAGCTAGTGATTTGGGGCTCAACCTCAACATGGGAACGCCTCTCTTTCTCTAGCGGAAGGTCGTGTACTGGAACGATGTCGGGTACCAGAGACTGATCCCGGCCTGAAACATGACGTGATTGACCAGCAAGTGATCGGCGTTCTTCATCGACTGCTCGAGCGTTTCGCTTCTTTCGCGGTTCTTGTCTTCGTAGCGATCGACAAAGACGTAGTCGCGAATACCGAGATGGACGGTCAACCACCTGCTGAGAAAGATTCGGAGCGAGAATCCAACGCTGGGAGTGATCAGGGTGTTCTTCCAGTCGCCGAGCACGCTCACTGCCGGATCCCGTGGGATCACCTGGGTTTCGGTCATTCCAACGCCAGCCGTGAAGTATCCTTCCCAGTGGATGATGCGGTTGTCGAGCACGGCGACCTTGGCGTAGATCGGGGCGTAGTGGAAGTTGAGGGAAGCGGAGTAGTTGTATCGGTTCAGGGTGGGCGAGCGCCGATCCTGCGCCCCGACGAGGAAGTAGGTGTCGAGCGTTTCGTACCAGAAGCGCTGTACCTCAACGCCGATGCCGAGGACGTCGGTCAAGTAGTAGTTGAGCTGCGCGTTGGCGGCAACGTGACGGATCATGTTGTCGTTCAAGGTGACGCCCCACGTTGGAACCAACTCGAGCCGCCGCACCTTGAGGAACGGTTTCCGGACCACTACCACAATGTCCTTCCACGAGCCACGCTCCTCGCCGAGGGCTGTCTTTGCCTTTGCCTGTTACTCGGTGCTCTCTTGTTGGTCCGGAGCGACTGGCGCGGCTACTTCATCAGCAGGCTTGGCACCCGACTCGCTCTCTTCGACCGTGAATGTCTCGACAACGGGTTTGTTTTCGGTTTTTTTGTTCTTTTCGGCCTTTTGCGCGGCTGCAGCGAGAGGCAGTAGCGCTACCATGCCTAGGGAAAGAAGCGAGGTGGCACGCTTAGACATCCACGGCTCCTATCAAATTCTTGAATGATATCCAATGGTTCAATGCTCAATGAGAGCTTCGCCACTATAGCATCCGCTATTGTCAAGGGCAAGTGCTTTCCCTACACCTTGGACTCGTCCGGTTGTTGGTCTGCTTCGGCTTGCTCGAAAAGGGCTGTCACGAACTCCTTGGCATCGAATTCCCGCAGATCCTGCACTTTTTCGCCGATCCCGATGTAACGGACTGGCACTTTCAGCTCGTCGCAGATCCCGAGGATCACTCCGCCCTTGGCGGTGCCGTCGAGTTTGGTGATGATGATCCCGGTGACATCCACTGCCGCTTTGAATACCTGCGCCTGGGCTATCGCGTTCTGTCCAGTGGTGGCGTCGAGCACGAGCAGGGTCTCGTGAGGAGCACCGTCCATTGCCTTCGCTGCCACTCGCCTGACTTTCTGCAATTCCTCCATCAGGTTGGCCTTGGTGTGGAGGCGCCCGGCAGTGTCGGCAATGACCACCTCGTATCCCTCTGCATGGGCCTTCTTCACCGCCTCGAAGATGACCGACGAGGGATCACTCCCTTCCTTGCCCTTGACCACCGGACAACCAGTCCG
>JAZDLZ010000739.1:0-4263 GCA_043801535.1 Pseudomonadota bacterium | reverse complement strand
TGGCCCTTGCGAAGCATGGCAGCCTTGTTCCGCGAGAGGGCGGTTCGCTCGTAGAACTGGCTGCCGATCTGCCGGTCCATCTGCTCGATGGTCCACCCGCCTCGGAGGGCTTCCTGCTCGTAGAAGCGTCGCGCCGTCGGGCTGGCTACCGCGAGCAGTCGCACGTAGTGCGACCACGGCAGTGGGAACCTCGGGAGCTCGCCCGCCACGAGCGCCGATTGTGCAGACACGATCTGCACTTTCTCGGAACCGCCTCCGGTCGCCAATTCTGCAGACGGCGTCTGCACAATCTCGGAATAGGCCAGGTAGAAGGCGCGCATCTGGAACAGGTTTCGCCTCCCGAAGCCGCGCCCGCACTTCGCCGTGAGGTCATCCGCGAGCCGCTCGATGAGCGCAGCGCCGTACTCTGCCCGCCGCCGCCCGCCTTGCTCGTGCTCGACGATGCGCCGGCCAATGCCCCAGTAGGTGGCCGTCATCACCGCATTGGCGGAGCGCGCGGTAGCGCTTCGGCCCGCCTGGATCAGGCGGACGACGTCCGCGAGCACGGCCTCGTAGCCATGAGCTCCTGACCGAACGATCGAGCTCTTGTTCGCCTTCATCGGCTACCAGAGTGCCCCGCAATGTCGCGTGGGACAAGCATCACCGGGCGGAGAACTGTACCAATAGACAGTACAAGCCCACCCTAGTTTTCCTGGGAATGTCTACCACGGGAGCGCCGCCGACTTGCCGGTCAAACTGGCCGAACAGCGAGCCGAGGCACGTCTCAAGCGACTCGAGGCAAACCGGATAGCCCATTGCGCGGTCTGTCCTAATCCATTGCCACACGGCGATGCCGCGCCGGGCGAGTCGGAGGTTCCTGAATGATTCCAGGCATGACGCAAATGCGCCACCGTTTGTCTCGAATGTTGTGATACGCAGCTGGGCTGCGGCTTGCCGCCACCTGTGCTGCCGCGCTAATATTTCCACTGATCATGATCGCAATCGCTGCCATGTCCAAAAACCGGGTCATCGGCAAGGGTGGCAGCATTCCCTGGCGCATCCCCGACGAATTCAAGTGGTTCCGCCGAATGACGTTCAACGGCGTCGTGATCATGGGCCGAAAGACATTCGAGAGCCTGCCAGCGCCCCTGGTCGGACGGGTGAACATCGTGCTTTCGCGCCACCCTGCCAAGCTGCTGGGGAACGAAAACCGCCGAGAATGCTATCGGAAGGCCTGCGTCGGCACGGCAGCACACGACCTGCAGGGTGTCGTGCAGCTCAGTTTCCCTCAGACGCCTCGGACCGAGGTCAGGCTGGTCAGAGGGATCGATTCTCTAAAGCGCGCAGGTGTAGCCCGGAACGCATGGCTCTGCGGCGGCGTGCAGGTATACGAACAGTATCTTGCCGAGTGCTCCGAGCTTCTGCTCAGCGTCATCAATCGCGAAGTCGAGGGTGACGCGGTGTTTCCGGCCTTCGAGCATCTCTTCGACTACGCGGGTGTCGTTGCCGAATTTACCGAGTTTCGTGTCTTGCGCTACACGAGGAAGGTCGACTCCGTTCGCTGCGGAGCGAAAATGGCAGCAATTCCCCATGATGACATCCATGCGAGCCTTCCTCTTGCTTGTATTGTTCGAGGCGCTGACGGCCTGTAGCGCTCGAGCACCGATCCAGGCCAGCAAGACCGACGCCGCAAACGACTCGGCGACTCCGATACTCGTCGACGCCGGCAATCCGGACGCTCTGTTTTTTTCGCGACGGCGACTTAGAGCACCGACTCCATAATCCGGCCGGCCAAGGCCTTGGTCTCGCCGACTTGGTTCTCGGACGAAATGAGCACGAGCGCGATTCCTCGACTGTCGGCGAAGCGCGTCATGACGAGCTGGCGGTACGTCTCCCGGCCGGTGCCGCCTTCGGCTTCGACGAGAAGCACGAATTCGGCCTCGATCCAGCCGGGCAAGCCGGGAGTCTTGGCGCTGGTAGGCTCGGCAACCGGCTGCGCAGCTCCACTCTCCCTGCCAATACTCAAGGCAAGCTCTCGCGCTGCAACTACCGGATCGTTGGTATCATCTGCTGCGGTTCCGGCCGAAGTTCCGGCCGGCTCCCAGGCAACGACCTTGGTGGTGAGGGTACGCACCGGGCTTCCTTTTGGATCGAGCACGGTGTCCTCGGTCATCGGTATCCAGCGCTGCGGAATCTCGACTGATACCTGGCCAACGCTGCGCCTTGTCCAGTCGTTGCTGGCAAACCGTCCCGACACACCCCAAATGGAATAGACGATTGCCAGGACAGCGAACATGGCAAAGGCCACGGATACTGCCTTGCCGGCGGCGCTGGCTCCAAAGCTGCTGCGGGGCGACAAGACGAAGAGAAGGAGCGCTCCGGTAACCAGCCCGCCCACGTGGGCGGATTGATCGATCAGCTGGCCAATCGTCGGCAGCAAACCCATCGCCAGATTCATGATCGCGAGAAAAATCAGATTTCCCAGGAGCGCATGCCGCAGAGGTTGCGAATGCGAGTCGCGACGGCTTGCCAGCTCGGCAATGGCGGCTCCGAGCAGACCGAACACGGCCCCCGACGCGCCTGCCGAAATACTGCCGCTGCCGAAGAGAAAGCTCGCCACCGACCCTCCAATACCGGCCAGGCAGTACACGGCGAAAAATCGCAACGACCCCAGGAGCTGCTCGGCCAATCTGCCCAGCGCCCACAGAGCGTACATGTTCACCAGCAGGTGAAGGGTGCCCACGTGAAGGAACGTCGAGGCACAGAGCCGCCACCACTCACCGGTTCTCACCGCCTCCCTCACGTTGGCGCCCGCGTCGGCCAAGACACCCGGGCTTTCGGTCGTTCCGAGGGCAAGCGTCACCACGAAGGCTACCAGCGCATTGGCAGCGATGAGCGAAAGAGTGACCGGTGCCTGCCTCAGCTTGCCAACTCGGGGGCGAGGGATTGCCTGGCCGTCACGATTCGGGCTCTCGCTCGGGCTGGCCTGGTTCTCGTTGCGCCAGGCCAGCACGACCCGATCGGCAAGATCAGCAGCGCCGTTCGAGAAGCTCGGCGGACCAGCGGTGGTCGCCCGATACACGACAGCAAGCGTCTCGGCCGCTACCTGGCGGGCGCGCACATCACGCCCGGCCAGACGGATCGCGTCGGTCAGGGCAGCATGGGCACCGTTGCGATCGCCGGCATGCAGCCTGGCAATGCCGATCCAGTAGGCTCGGGCGAAACCTGGCATTCCCCCGAGCGGACCAGCCGAGGACATCAACGCCTCTACATCCTGGGCACGACCCATGAAGGCGAGAAACACTGCTCGGGCACGCAGGAGGAGAAGCGCGAGCACCGGCCGATGCACGGTCGGCGAACGCTCGAGCCAATCGAGCAACTCGGCAGCGCGATCCAGATCGCCGAGCTCTCCGTAGGCGCGGACGAGCTCCACGAGTAGCTGCACCTGAACCTGACTTGGAATCGCCATGAACGCCGACTCGAAGCACTCGACAGCCTCCTGCCACCGGCGAGCGTAGAGGAGAGTGTAGATAATCCGCTCGTCCAGCTCTCGACGCTGGCGTGAGTCGGTGTCGCTTGCTCGCTTCTCTCTGAGCCCGGCCAACACTTGCTCCGTTCGACCGGCCTGTACTTCGCGTACGGTCTCCAAGACCTCGCGCTCGTGCCGCCCGCCCATGCCTGGCTGCAGAAGCTCGCACACGTCAAGAACCTTGATTGCCAGATCGACTCGATCGCGGGCGACTGCTCGACCTGCAAGATCGCGGAGTAGCGGTGGAACCACCACCAGAAACACGAACGCGCCAATGGCCACAAAACTCAGCAGCTCACCGAAAACCTGACGTTCTTCCTCGTTGGCGAGAACAAGCCACGCCGCCAGCGCCAGCGCGCCATCAGCAATGAGCATGAAGGCGTAGCCAGCCCGCTCCCGGCCACCCTTCCGCCACAACGCTTGCCCTTGGTAGATTCCTATGATCGAGACGGAAAGCAATAGAAGACGAAACATGCTGCTCCAGTGTTGACCTGGGATGAATAGCAGACTGCTGCGCCGAAGTCATCTGACCCGGGGAAACTCTGATCCGGCGCTTGCGCGCCTCAAGACCACCCCTCCGCCCCTCGATCTAAGGAGCCGTCGCAGAATAAGTTGGGTGTGTCCCGATCGGTCAACGGGCTAGCCGTTCTCGGTCCCCTGTCCCTTGCTCCTAGTTCCTTGTTCAATTCCGACGACGACGAAGGGAACAAGGAACTAGGGACAAGGAACCAGGAACTGGAACAGCCCCCCCGGTA
>JAZDLZ010000738.1:0-4134 GCA_043801535.1 Pseudomonadota bacterium | reverse complement strand
CCACTCCCCGAGGCGCAGCTCGATCGCTTCATGCTGATGGTCAAGGTCGGCTATCCCAGCAAGGTCGAGGAGCGTGAGATCATGGATCGGATGACCTCCTCTGCTCCTGCTCGTTCGACGACGATTTCCTCGCCGCAGGAGATCCTGGCAGCAAGGCGAGTAGTCGGCCAAGTCTATATCGACGAGAAGATTCGCGACTATATCGTCGACGTCGTCCATGCCACTCGCGATCCGAAGGCGCACAGCCTCCCCGAGCTGACCGATCTCATCGAGTACGGAGCTTCGCCGCGGGCATCCATCTTTCTGAACCTGGCCTCGCGAGCTCATGCCTTCCTCCGCCGGCGAGGATACGTGACGCCGGAGGACGTCAAGGCAGTCGGTCCCGATATTCTGCGGCACCGGATCATCATGACCTACGAGGCCGAGGCCGAGGAGATCACGAGCGAGGAGGTGATCCGCCGGCTCTTCGAGCACGTACAGGTGCCGTGATCGATGACTCTTCCGGCAAGGAATCCGGCGAGAAGGAATCCGGCATGATTCCCCGTGAGCTCATCAAGAAGATCAGGAAGATCGAGATCTACACGAGCAAGCTCGTCAGCAACCAGCTCGCCGGCCAGTACCAGTCGGTGTTCAAGGGTCGAGGTATTGCCTTCTCGGAGGTCCGGCAGTATCTGGCGGGCGACGACGTCAGGCTGATCGACTGGAACGTGTCGGCGCGAATGAGCGAGCCTTTCGTCAAGCTGTTCGTCGAGGAGCGGGAAATGACGGTGATGCTCCTCGTGGACATGAGCGCCTCGGGCAAGTTCGGGTCGCTGGCCCAGACGAAGCGGGAGGTTGCCGCCGAGATTGCGGCGCTGGTCGCGTTCTCTGCCATCAAGAACAACGACCGCGTCGGGTTGATTGTCTTCACCGACCAGGTCGAGCTGTTCGTGCCTCCGAAGAAAGGGAAGAAGCACGTGCTGCGCGTCGTGAGCGAGATCCTTTCGTTCTCGCCGCGCTCGCCGCACACCGACCTGCGTGCGGCGCTCGACTACCTGGGCAAGATTGCGCGCCGTCGCTGTGTGGCCTTCCTGCTGTCCGATTTCCTTGCCGATGGCTGGGCGCACGCCTTGAAGGTCGCAGTCCGCAAGCACGACGTGATTCCGGTCGTGCTCGGGGATCCGATGGAGGAGAGTCTGCCGAGGATCGGGATTGTCTGCTTCGAGGATCTCGAGTCGGGGCACGTCATCGAGCTCGATACCTGCGGACCCGAGCGGCAGGAGTACGAGCGTCTGGTTCGACGAGGGCGTGACGATCTGGAGCAGTTGTTCCGCCGGATGTCCGTCGACTACGTCAGCGTGCGGGCGGATCGACCGCACGTCGATGCGCTGGTCAGCTTTTTCAGAGCTCGCGAGCAGAGGATGAGGCACCAGTGAGCTATGTCGCCGTCGAAAAATAGCTTGAACAGTCTCGCCGCCGATCCATCCCGGCTGGGCTGCGTCGCTCGTCGGCAGAAGGACGGCTGCGAGCCCTCGCCGCCCCCCCATCGAGGGGACCTCGACGGGCCCCCCCCGCTACATACCGAGAGGGCACCGACCATTTCTCGGGGCTCTTGCTTTACAGTTCGTAATCGTGCTCGTGCTCGTGCTCGAAAACACTGGGCTTTCACCTCGACCAAGGGCAGTGTTCGGGTGAGAGAGTGTAAAGCGAGTCTGACCGGTCCCACCGAGAGTATGCGCCCTCCTCGCTCCTTGCGGCTACGCCCCCGGCGGCTTCGTCTGCCTCGGTCCGGCAAACCGATCGGTGCTCTAGCGGGGCTTCTCGCCGCGGTCGTGTTGCTCGGGGCAAGTCGCACCGTTGGCGGTCACGATGCGGGATCTGCGCCGAGCGAACGGTCGGCGACGGTCGGCGACGGAGTCAACCGACCCGAGCCGTGGGCTGCTGGTGTGACGGTCCGGGTGCGCGAGACCAGGGTGGAGTTGGGCAGGCCGTTTTCGGTGGTGATAGCTGCCGTGAGCGTGCAGGGTGATTCGATCGACCTACCCCCGTCCTTGCCGCTGGGCGAGACTCTCAGAGAGGTTGGACGTACCGTTTCGGAGGAGGCAGCTCCAGGCAGAGGGCACCGCCGGGTATTCGAGATTTCGCTGGTCGCTTTTCAGCTCGGCAGGCAGGCGATTCCGCCACTGCCGCTCCTCGTCGTTGCTGCCGGTGAGCGCCAGGAAATGCTGGCTGGCGGCCTGGAGATCGAGGTCGTGTCCGTTATTGGCCAAGGCAAAGAAGAGCTCAAGCCCATTGCACCGCCGCTGTCGATTGCCGGACCGGTCTGGTTTGGATCGTGGCTAGGTTATGTGGCTGGCGCGCTGGTGGCAGTCACGGCGATGCTAGTGCTGCTCCGTCGGATCCGGAGCGGTAGGCGTGCCGAGACTACAACTCCTGGAGCGGTGCGGGAGAGCCTTCCACCCGATGTCTTGGCAATCGAAAAGCTCCGAGCGTTGGCGGCCGCGGAGCTGATGGCGGCCGAGGATCGCCGACCTCTCTATTTCGCCATGAGTGAGATTGTCCGGACGTACCTGGGACGCCGTTTCGGATTCGACGCCCTGGAGCTCACCACCAGCGAGCTCCTCGAGGCGCTCGACAAGACCGCGGCCGGCTATGCGGCGCACGGGTTGGTACAGCGGTGGCTCGAAGACTGTGACCTGGTGAAATATGCTGCGGTCCCTGCCAACCTCGAGCAGGCGTTGGCAGCTATCGAGGAAGGAGTCGCGATTGTGGAACGGACGCGTTATCCGTTCGTCGCAGGCGAACGCGCGGTCGCGGTCGCGGGAGTTGCCTGAGGTATGTCATTCCGAGGCTATTGAATGGCACCGGCACCGGACTGGAGAATAGGCGATTTGCAGCGCATTGCGCGAGTGCTCATCCCCTATGGGCTCGTTCTGATCCTTGGCGGCCTGACCGGCTCGCTGCTTCTCTGGAGCTTGTCCGAGATTCCTTTGGCGGCCCAGCTCTCCTGCCAGAACCGCGGAGCGCTGCTTCTCTTGGGTTCATGTGCGTTGCTCTGTTGGTTGGTCTTTCATCGGCGGTTGCGTCGGGCCGCGACAATGGTCTTCTCGCGAGTGCCGGATCTGGCGAGGACTCGCTGCGGACCGATCGGCTGGCTGACGTCGGTACCTGGCGCCGTGCGAGTGATAGCAGTGGCTCTGATTTGCATCGCGCTGGCTCGGCCGCAAAGCGTGCAGAGAGAGGAGAGCGAAGTCGAGGGCATCGACTTGATGATCGTTCTCGACGTTTCCAAGTCGATGGAAGAAACCGATCTCCAGCGGAACCGCCTCGACGCCGCCCAGCGTACGATCAGGCGTTTTCTCAAAGGCCGCCGCGACGATCGGATCGGGCTGGTTGTGTTCGCTCGCGAGGCCATGCTCGAATGCCCGCTGACGCTCGACTATGCCGCTCTCGACAGCGTCGTTGCCGGCGTTTCTGCGGGGAGCATCGATCCGATGGGCACCGCGATCGGAGACGGTCTTGCCCTGGCGATCGCATCGCTCTTGCGATCCGACGCCAAGTCGCGAGTGGCGATCTTGCTCACCGACGGTGACGCGAACGTTGCGAGCGAGTTCGACCCGGACCAGGCGAAAGAATTGGCCAAGCGAGAGGGAATACGAGTATTCACGGTGCTGCTCGGCCGAGAGGCGCAGCCAGGCGACAGCCCGTCGGTCGAGCAGCTGACGAGACGGACCTATGCGGTGCGACCCGATCTGCTCCAGCGAATCGCGGCCGAAACCGGCGGCCGCTATTTCAACGCCGCCGACACGTCGGCGCTCGAGCAAGGATTCGAGGAGGTCAGGGCTACGCTGGAGAAGAGCAAGCGTCGCGAGACCAGCAAGATATATGCAGAGCTCTATCCTCGTTTCGCTGCGGCGGCCTTGTTCCTCTTGATCTTCGAGGTAATCTTGTCTTTGACCAGACTGAGGAGGTTCCCGTGACGGCTGACGCACACCCACCCCCCTCGTTCTTTCCGGGTGTGTCCCGATCGGTCAACGGGCTAGCCGTTCTCGGTCCCCTGTCCCTTGCTCCTAGTTCCTTGTTCAATTCCGACGACGACGAAGGGAACAAGGAACTAGGGACAAGGAACCAGGAACTGGAACAGCCCCCCCGGTA
>JAZDLZ010000737.1:0-6705 GCA_043801535.1 Pseudomonadota bacterium | reverse complement strand
TACCGGGGGGGCTGTTCCAGTTCCTGGTTCCTTGTCCCTAGTTCCTTGTTTCCTTCGTCGTCGTCGGAATTGAACAAGGAACTAGGAACAAAGGACAGGGGACCGAGAACGGCTAGCCCGTTGACCGATCGGGACACACTCGAAATCGTGCTCGCGCCCCCCTCCAGCTCGTCTGGACCGCCGCCGGCGACGAGCTCCTCGAGCTCGAGCTGGGTCAGGACCTTGTCGTCCTTCCCGTACAGGTACTCGGTTGGCTTGTGCTCGCTGGCGCCGGTGGCGAGGATGGCTGCGCCGTGGTGGATGGTCTTGACCTGTCCTTCCGATTCCAGCGTGGTGGTGAAGTTGCCCACGTAGCCGGCAACGCTCCTGATCGTCGCCGCATGGGAGACGTGGACCAGGGGGTGCTGATACACTTGGCGGACAAGATCGCGCAGGTACTGCTGAACATCCAATCCTTCCAGGGTGTAGCGCAGCCTGCGCGCCATTCCTCCAAGCTCCTTCTCCTTCTCCACCAGATGCACCTCGAACCCCTGCTTGGCCAGGCTCAGGGCGCTAGTCATCCCGGCCAGGCCGCCCCCGACCACCAGCGCGGTCTTGTTGACTGGCAGGTCGAACTCCTGCAAGGGCTCCAGATGGGTGGTTCGAGCGACGGACATCCGTACGATATCCTTCGCTTTTTTCGTCGCCTCTTCCTTTTGCTTCGAATGGACCCAGGAGCAGTGCTCTCTGATGTTGGCCATGTCGAAGAAGTACTGATTGATTCCGCCTTCCCGCAGAGTGTCGCGGAACAGCGGTTCGTGGGTTCGCGGCGTGCATGCGGCAACCACCACCCGATTGAGCCGTTTCTCCGCGATTGTGTTGGAGATCTTCTGGGCGGCGTCGGTGGAGCAGATGAACAGACCGTCTTCGGCGTGGACCACGTTGTCGAGGGTCAAAGCATAGTCGACCAGGGACGGGACGTTCACGACCCGGCCGATGTTGGCGCCGCAATGGCACGCAAAGACGCCGACCCTCACCTCCTCCTTGGCGACGTCCTTCTCCGGCGGATACACGCGATCCTTCGATAGCTTGCCTCGCCGGGAGCGCAGCAGCTCGCCGCTCAGCGCGTTTGTTCCGCTGGCCGACACCACCGACTCGGGGATATCGACGGGCCCCTGGAAGGCGCCGCTGACAAAGACGCCCGGCCGCGAGGTCTGCATGGGATTGGTTGGCTCGGTCTTGCAGAACCGGTGGGGAGTGAGCTCGATGCCGAACGTCTCGGCCAGGCGCTCCACCTTGGCAGGAGGGCTCAAGCCAACGCCCAACACCAGTAGATCGAGCTCCTCCTCCTTCACTCCCTCGCCGGTGGTAGCGTACCTGACGGTCACATTCTCGGTGTCCGGAATCTCCCTCCCCACGGATACGTAGCTCTGAACGAACCTGACTCCGGGGAGGTTGGCCGCACGCTGATAGAACCGCTCGAAATCCTTGCCGTATGACCGGATGCCGTTGTGGAATATCGTCGCTTCCAGGTCGGCGTCGTGGTCTTTGGCGAGGATCACCTGTTTTTGAATGTAGGTGCAGCACACTGACGAGCAGTAGCTGTTGCCACCCTCGAGGACTTGCCGCGAGCCAACGCAATGGATCCACGCAATCCGCTTGGGATGCCGATGGTCGGACGGACGCAGGATCTCGCCTGCGTGCGGGCCAGTAGCGCAGAGCAGCCGTTCGAACTCGAGGCTGGTGACGACGTTCTTCATCCTCCCGTAGCCATAGTCGCCGCGCTGCCTGGGATCGAATGCCTCGTAGCCCGGGGCCAGGACGATTGCCCCTACCTTGACGACTTGTTTCTCTGCCTTTTGCTGGAAATCGATCGCCCGGTTCTTGCACACCGCCGCGCAGATCGAGCACTTCTTGTCTTGCAGGTAGAGGCACTTCTCGTCGACGTAGGGGACGAGCGGAACAGCCTGCGAGAAGTACATGTGGATGGCTTTGTTGTCCGAGAGCCGCTGATTGAACGGATCGGGGACCGGAACCGGACAGTACTCGGCGCAGGTCGTGCAGCCCGTGCAGCGGTCTTCCACGACGTACCTGGGCTTCTTGACCAGAGATACTGCGAAGTCTCCAGCTTCTCCCTCTACCTTCTCGACTTCCGTGTTGGTGAGGATCTCGATGTTGGGATGCCGGTCGCACTCGATGAACTTGGGCGACTCGATGCACATTGAGCAGTCGTTGGTGGGAAAGGTCTTGTCGAGAAGAGCCATCTTCCCGCCGATGGTCGGAAGCTTCTCGACCAGGTAGACCCGGTAGCCCGAGGTAGCGAGATCGAGCGCGGCCTGGATGCCGCTGATTCCACCGCCGACGACCATCACGTCGCCAAAGCTGACTTCGCCAAAGCTGCTGCTGCCCATGACACTCATCGCGTTTCTTCCATTCGCTAGTGCGATTCCCCGATGGCTTCGGCAACGATTTCGGCGAGGTCCTTGACCTCGATATCGTCGCCTTCTCCCAGCGCAAGCCTGCTGTCCTCGAAATTGCTGATGCAGTATGGGCACGAAGTGGCCAGGACGCCGGCGCCGGCCTGCTTGGCCTGCGCCATCCGCAGGGTGGCAAAGCGCTCGCTCTTCGGGGTGTCCATCCAGATTCTGCCGCCGCCGCCGCCGCAACAGAGACTGTCTTGGCGAGCGTCGGACATCTCCAGGAGCTCCAGCCCTGGTACCCGTGCGAGCAGGGCTCTCGGTTCGTCGTAGATGCCGTTGTGTCGCCCCAGGTAGCACGGATCGTGATAGGTGACCTTCTTCGGGTAGTCCCTGTCTAGCCGAAGCCGTCCTTGCTCGACTAGCTGCAGCAGGAACTGCGACAGGTGGACCACGTCGAAGCGCACCATGAGCTCGGGATACTCGTTCTTGAAGGAGTGGTAGCAGTGCGGGGAAGAGACCAGGATCTTCTTCACCCCGTGCTCGACGAAGGCCTTGATGTTGTCCTTGGCCAGTTTCTTCCACACTTCTTCGTTGCCCGTCTTGCGGATGCTCTCGCCACAGCAGCTCTCGCTGGCGCCCAGAATCCCGAAGTCTACCCCGGCCTTGTCGAGGATTCTGGCGGTGGCAATCGCCACCTTCTTCATTCTCGGGTCATAGCTTCCGTAGCAGCCAACGAAGAAGAGGACCTCCATCCCCTCGGTGAACTGTTTCACCGGCAAACCGACCGCCCAGGCATCTCGCTTGGCTCTGGCCTCCCCCAGTGGGTTCCCCTCGCTGGCGAGGCTTCCTCGCACCGCGTTCACCGGGCGCGCCGTGCCGGGGAACACCCCGTATTGCGCCGCGATACGGCGTAGCGAGACCCCGACCTCGATTTGCTTCACTCCTCGCGGGCACTTGGACGGGCAGGTTCCGCAGGTAGTGCAGCGCCACATCTCGTCGAGCTCGATCTCCGGCAGACCGAAGGAGGCCTGCTGGACGAGCTTGCGCATGCTGAAAGGCCTCACCCTGTTCCACGGGCAAACGACGTCGCATTTGCCACACCGATAGCAGTACTTGAAGGCTCCTCCACCGGCCTGTTTGATCTCCTGGATTATCTCTGCGAGGGGCGCGACTGTTTCCACGTTGTTCATCACTCCCGACTTGGCCCGATTTGGCCCGAATTGACTCGATATTGTGGGCCAGCTATTGGGCCCGAATAGAGCCCGACCCGAATGGAGTCACAATACAGATAGATATGGAAAGAGAATGGGCCGGCGGCGTCACGCTTTCTTGGCCATTCTGGCGGCGGAGTCGAGTATCTTCTGTCACCCGAACTTGCTGGCCAACGCCTCCAACCCGACATCGACCTCGTCCACGGATTCTCCCTCTCGGGCTTCCTCTTCCCTTTCCTCGTAGGTCAGGGCATCCGCGAGGCACCACTTCACGCACATCGGCTCCTTCAGCGACGGGTCGGATTCGCACATGTCGCATTTGAGCGGGAGACCGGAGTCGGGCTCCTTGAACACGTCCCGGGACGGGCACGAAGCCCGGCAGAAGGCGCACTCGTCGTACACCTTGCCGTCGATGGTGTACTTGTCTCTCCCGGTACACTCTGCCCCGGTATACTCGCCTGCGTACACCGGTACGTAGATGTCCGCCAGAGGATCGCGAATCACCCGTATGCGCGACCTGGCCGGATTGCAGCTGCTGAATCGCGGCGCGGAATGAAAGGCAGAGCAGATTACCTCGCAGGCCCGGCAGCCATTGCACTTGTCGACGTCGATCTTGATCGTCTTGACGATCTTCCGCTTGGCGTCTTTCACAGCTTGCTCCCTTCGCTCGCTGCCTCCTTCGCTGCAGCTCCTCTTCCTTCTGCGGCGTCGGCTGCGGCGTTGGCTGCGTCGCCGTCGCCGTCGCCGTCGCCTTCCTCGTCGGCGGCCAAGATGCCCCGCTTCACGAAATCCTCGAATACGTAGTCCAGCCCGAGCTCGTGCAGAGTCCGGCGGGTCGGGATGCCTTCACGGTTCCACCCCTTGAACTTGTAGTACTCGTCGAGAAGCTTGGCCTCGAGCTCGGGGAACCGGTTCTTCCAGTGATCTTCCGGCGGCTTCTCGTCTGCTCGCCGCATGCCTCGGCGGCTGTTGAGGGCTCGCACGAGCGTTCGGATTCTCTTGGCCCGCTGATCGAGACCGTCCTCGTCGAGATCGAGCCCGGCCCCCGCCGAGATCAGACCGGGCAGATTGTGGATGTGGAACGGCGGCTTCAGCGGGAACGACGACAGCCCGGCGCACATCCCGGTGGCGTCGTCGATGTAGTGCAGCTTCTCTTGCCAGTTGACGATTTCGCAGGAGGCATCTACCGGCGGGTAGTTGGGAATCGAGCGTTCGCCGCGGAGCTCCCAGTCGACGAACCACTGCTTGAACCGCTCGTCGGGAACGTGGATCCAGTCCTTGGCGAACGCTTCTCGCTCCTCTCTCGTCGCAAAAGGCGCTTGCGGGAAATTACCTTCGATCTGAGTGATGTTGGCTTTCTCGCCAGTGCAATACATCAGGAAGTAGATGGGATTCAGCATCCCTAGCTTGAGAGGAAGCTGTTCGGTCTTCTTGATGTTGTTGTGAGCGTAGACCTCGGCTCCCTTGCCAATCTGCTTGCCTGCCCAGTAAGTGCCATTGGCAAGGACGTCGCCGATTCCTTCCCGGCGAACGATCTTGTCGAGCAACCAGTAGAATCTCCCCTCGCTATCCGCCGGCAGACCCGGCATGTCCTGATCGGTGAGAATGCCGGCTTCGTAGAGCTCGACGGCAAAGGCCATGGTTTGCGGCGCCGAGAATGCGTCCAGCCCGTGCTCCGTCGCTTTCTGCGCGATCTTCAGACCGAAATCCAGGTCCGAGAAGGCCCCCATCGTATAGGTGAGCTTGGAAAAGCACTTCATCATGTAGGAGCACATCCGCGTGTCGACGGAGATCGCGGCGCCGCATTTCATCGGACAATTGTGGCAGCTCAGCAGCCGCGTCCGCATCTTCTCCATCGTGTTCGTCCAGTGCTCCTGGATCTCGTTGGTCCAGAAACCCTTGCGACGGACGCGGGCATTTCCCCAGGCGAAGTTCTCGGTGTGCCATTTCTCGTCGTGTACCGCCATCTCTTGCGGCGAGCCTAGCCCGGCCAGGATGGGCATGACCCCGGGAATCGGGTTGACAGCGCGCTTCTCGATGTATTGCAGCGCTTCGTTGCAGAGCTCGACGAACTCCGCCGGTCGGGAAACATTGATGTCCTTCGTCCCGCGTACGGCGATCGCCTTCAGGTTCTTGGAGCCCATGACCGCGCCAAGGCCAAGTCGGCTGGCGCTCGACCTCCCCTGCTCGATGGAGGCAAAGAACACCCTGTTCTCGCCAGCCATCCCGATCGAGGCCACCTGGGCTTGCGGATCGCGGAGCTCCTGGCGAATGAGCTCGGCACTCTCGAGGGTACCGAGCCCCCGCAAGTGAGAGGCATCGCGGATCTCGACCTTGTCGTCGTGAATCCACAGATAGACGAGATTCGGAGACCTGCCGCGAACGACCACCTTGTCGTAGCCGGCATGCTTGAGCTCCGGACCCCAGAAACCGCCCATCATCGAGAACGCAAACAACCGGGTCTGCGGCGAGATGGAAGAAACCACAGTGCGGTTGCAGCCAGGAGCAGGCGTACCGACCAGGAGACCGGTGCCAAACACCAGCAGATTGTCGGGTGAAAAGGGCTCGACTTCCGGCGGAACCCTGTCCCAGAACATCTTCGCGTTGGTGCCCAGGCCCCCGAGATACTGGTCGGTCAATCCTGGGTCTGTCGCCACTCTCTCGACATTGCCCCTGGTCAGGTCCACTTCTAGATTGAACCCTGTAGCTGCGAACCTCATCTTGCTTGATTCTCCACGGATGATTTTCCGACTGCGTCTGCTATCCGGCGACGGCTAGTACTGCACGCTTGCCGGTCTCCATGCACTTGCACCTTCTCCTGGCACGTTGCCAACCCGCGGTATTCTTTGATTTTTTTTGCCCGCAACGCTTTCGACCGAGCGGTCGTTCGATTCTTCTAGCAAGTGCCCTTGGCAGTGTCAATAGGAGCGTCATGGCAAGGACCGGCCATGCATGCCGATCGGGTGTGAACAAAAGCCGTTGGTCGTGCTGTTCCCGGTCCCTTGTGCCTAGTCCCTAGTTCCTTGTTCCATTCCTCTTTCGAGGTGCTATTCTCGCCGCAGCAATCGGCGGCGCGACGGTGACATGGCACTCCA